>JBGSKE010000251.1:0-11361 GCA_041741355.1 Negativicutes bacterium
GTACAATCCTCCTCAATTTTCGACTGTGCACAGATGCCGGAGTTCTTTGCCGAAATACTCCCCGCACTGATATGCATGGCCTAATTCTATCGTTTATCCATGATAACGACTATTGACCTTGCGGCGGATTAAAGACCTACTGTTTGCTCACTTTTTCACACCAGTCCTAAAAATGTCGTAGGCTAGCATTCGGAATGCAACCCATGGCGTAAAGCCGGATTGCTTTACGCATCGTCCTGCAATATCAGAAGAAACTCGCCTTGTTCAAAGAAAAGGCTCTGTTTCGCGAAATCGTGTTCGTTGAAACAGAGCTTGGAAGAATCAAGAATCTTTGTTTTCAGTGTCCAGCATTCATGCCAAGAATAAAAGTTTCGTCTTTGCGCATCTGCTGCAGGGCCTCGACCACTTTCGGATCCCATTCTCCTTGCTGTGCTTCGGTTTTCAGTATCGGCAGACTGGCATCCTTGCTCCGGTGGAGTGCGCATAATTCCTGATAGCGGACCACTGTCGCCATGATCTGCAGCGCCGGAGCCAATTCCTGCTCAGAAGCCAACACGTCGACAAAACGCGGACTATTCATTTTATCATGACAATGGCGAATGAAAACCTGGAGCCATTCGCCCATTTTCAGCGGTTGCACAATCGCTTCCCCGGCGTCCTCATTTTCCACCCCACCGACATTTTGAATCAGTCGTCCAATTTCACACAAAGCAGCAGCGATCAATAGTTTTTGAAGCTGCAGTTCCGGCAATGCCAGAAGATGGCCAACTTTATTACAGGTTTCCATACGTTCGATGGTCTGCCGGTACAAGTCGCCGTTCTGCTTCTTCATTAGTGCTAGAAAGCTTTCACACACCCGCTGCTGGGTTTCCATGCCGTCAATCATCTGTTTGCGTTTCACCCGTGAAGCGATAATATACTTCAATTCATTATAATTGGCCGGTTTGGAAATGAAACTGTCAGCGCCAACCTTGAAACCTCGGATCCGGTCTTCGACATCATTGAGCGCCGTAAGCATGATAATATAAATGTTATCCGTCGTCGGATTTCTTTTCAATTCCCAACACACTTCAAACCCGTTCATTCCCGGCAGCATGACATCGAGTAAAATTACATCCGGTTGGTAACTGGAAGCAATTTTGATGGCCTCCGTTCCTTGAAATACCTTTTGTACATCGTGTCCCCAGGTCGCAACAACATCACGCATCAACTCGCAGTTTTGGTCATTGTCATCCACAATTAATATTTTGGCCATCTTACCCTTCCCTCCGCGGCATTGAATTGGAATCATTCGCTAACTGCGCAGCATCCAGCGGCAGTGTAAAAACGATTTCCGTGCCAACGCCTTCCTTACTGATCAAAAATATCTGTCCGCCATGCATTTCCACTAATTTTTTCGTAAGGGGCAATCCCAATCCCGTGCCTTCATATGTCCTCTGGTATGAATTGTCCACCTGCTCGAACTCGACAAACACCCGTTCGTGATTTTCCCCCCTGATTCCTATGCCATTATCCCTGATACGTACATGTACGATGTAATCCTGCCGGTACGCCTCGATTTCCACTTTCCCATTCTCCGAGGTAAATTTGACCGCATTGGACAACAAATTATATAGAATTTGCTTGAACTTGGTCGCGTCCGCCCTGATTTTAAAATCCCCCGGCTCAATCAGCACGGTCATCTCAATATTTTTGTGGTCGGCAATACTTCTGACCACGGCGCAACCATTCTCAATAATTTCGGAAATATAAAACTCGCTCAGCGTTAAGTTCATCTTGCCAGCCTCGATTTTACAGATATCCAGAATGTCGTTGATCAACTGCAACAGATGTTTTCCGCTGTTCAGAGACCCGCAGATGTATTTCTCCTGTTTTTCCGTCAATGGCCCGAAAACACGGGCAATCAACGCTTCGCTGCTGCTGATGATGGAAGACAAAGGCGTTCTCAGTTCATGACTCATGTTGGCCAAAAAGCTTGATTTGACCCCGTCTGCCTTTTTCAGTTCTTCTATAGCCTGTACCAAATCCACTGTCCTGGAAGCCACCTTGCCTTCCAGTTCCTCGTTCATCATTTTCAACTGATTGGATAACTCGATTTGCATCAGATGTTCATACTGAAGTTTCTCTAAATACAATTCACTCTGTTTTTCACTGGCTTCCAAAGAACTGGCCATTTTCTGAAAGGTCGTGAGCAAAATCGTTGTTTCACTTTTTTGATCCCTGACCCATTCCGGCTTCAGGATCAAGTTGCGCTCGCCATCAGCCAACTGTTCGGCGAATTTCGTCGCCACCGCTATCGGTTCAGTGATCACCGCAGCGAAATATCTGCCGATGACCAGCATGATTACCAAACACAACATGGTGACCCCGACAATCAGATACTGGTTGGTCGACAGAATCCTGGCGAACCTTTCTTCCGGTATGCCGATGCCGATCGTCGCGACGGCATCCCCTTTGTAATTTGTCACAACCTCGTCAAGGAACACATGCACTTCATCATTGAAGTCTACCCGACCAAAATTATAATATTTCGGCCCGTCCCAGGTCTTGGTCGTGACTGGGATACGACTGCCGACATAGTTTTCCTTCGTCGGGGTCTGAATATTGGAGGAAACACGGATTCCATCAATGGAAATGGCCAGATAGGATCCCTCCACATTCCGACTGTACGCCATCGGAAAATAAGGATCATTGTTCACAATATCTCCGAGCACCAGATATCCGGAAATCCTGTCTGAATCTGCCAATTCCAAAACTGGAATGACGATGAGGCCAATCTGGCACTGTGTCAGGTAAGCCACCCCTCCGTTTTCATCCAGCCGATTGGTGATGGGAATCATAAACCGGATATATTCACCGGAATCGGGAATGAACAGTTCCGATAGCGGCAGCGTTTCCTCTGAACTGATCGATTTGCGTTGCGCTGACACTTCCTGAATAATCCCCTTGAGATCCCATTCTCTATCCGTGCGTATATCCTGGGAAATTCGGGCGATCGGTTTCCGGTTTGCATCGAGCACCACGGCCACGTCAAGATAGTCATACACCTGCTTCAATTTCTGCAGTTCCACAGACAGCGCCGCTCCATCCCGCGACAGAACGAGCGCCTGAATCCCTTCATTCGTCGCCATCCGCTTTGCGCCCCGCTCCATCTCATCCTTGCGGCTCAACATTTGAGTGCGGGCAACCTTCAACGCACTTTGCAGGTAAAGCAGTTCGCTTTCCCTTTTTTGCGATTCCATGATGACTGAAGATGACGCAAACAAAATGATCATGGGCGTAACCACAATCACCGACACCAAAATCAGCAGTTTTCTTCTGATTGACATTCCTTACATACCTACTCTTTATTATGTTCCTTGCAAAACATCACCAGCTGCATCCGATCCTTCATGCCCATTTTGGCTAAGATGTTACTGATATGCGATTTTACCGTCTTTTCACTAATAAACAGTTTTTCGCCGATTTGCTTGTTGCTGAGGCACTCGCAAACGGCCTGGGCTATTTCCAGCTCCCGACGACTTAATTTGTGCTTCAAAAATAGATATTCATTGACGGAGCGTTCACAAGTATCCCGGGGTTCCGGCGCCTCTTGTTCGCCGTCTGCACCAAAGTCTAACAATTCCAGCATGTTCTGCAACAAATCCAACATATCGGAGAAGTTTTGTTCCGCCATTACGGTGATATTATCCGCCTCTTTGTTCCCGGCGCAGATTTTTTCCGGCCCCAGGTTAATCCCTCCGCCGTAGGCCATACAGATAATCTCGCCATGATAGAATACCGGCAGCATGAAGCAAGTCAAGCCCATATAGCATCTATAAACCCGGGGTTGCCGCTGGGCGAGAACTGCGTGTATTGCGGTTTCACGTTCCTGAACGCAACGGACCCGGTTATTTTTCATCATATAATAACAGAACAGGGATGAGTTCGACCATATGGTAAGGGTTTTTCCCTGTAACGACAACAGGCATAGACTGATTCCAAAAGTGCGCGCGAAGGAATCCTGATACGCCTGAAGTTTTTCTTTCCCTATCGTCTTTACCCATTCTGAAAACAAAAGTGTCTGCGCCAAGATATCCCCTCTTTTCTTATCGCAACGATGTGTACTTTGAAAAACTCTGATTATGGACTAAAGTATTGTTCGCGACATATCGCTTTGTTCCTGCCGAAAGAATAATCGACATCGTGCGCATTTTCTTGCCTTTAATTTTGCAAATTGCCATAAAAAAAGGGCGTTGGTCGCGCAACGCCCTTCAGAAAAAGATTAGTTTCTCCGTTTAGTCAACCTTTGTCGTCAAATAAATACCCAGCGTCATGTGACCGATCTGGTCCTGATTCTCTTCGATCGCATCAATATGGGCGTCTTCATCGCTCAGGATATGTTCCAGAATTTCTCGGGTAGCATAATCCTTGACTTCACCAGCAAGCATGATCGCGTCATTATAGGCGGCAATTGCCCCTTCTTCCGCTTCATGGTCATATTGGAACATTTTGGGCACATCACTGCCGATATGAATTGGATTCTGCTTGCTTACAATCGGCATCCCTTCCAGGAACAGAATACGGGCAATCAATTTTCCGGCATGCTTCATTTCGTCAATGGCCCGTTTTTCAAAATGGTCGTGCAGTTTTCCATAGCCCCAGTTTTCACACATCTCCGCATGTACAATATACTGGTTGATGGCAGCCAATTCATCCGCAAGCAATGCATTCAAAGTATCAATTAGTTTCGCGTTCCCTTTCATTACTATCTAACCCCTTTCAAATAATTATCAGGTATACCCTTAACCTACTATAAAAAGATTCGACAACCTGCAGCACAATCCTTTTCAACGTGAAGGTAATTTTCCAACCACAGCCGCATAAACGGCAAACTGGTTTTCGCCATCCGCCCCTAGCAGGCTGTTCAGCTTCGCGTCATCGAAAGCAGCGATGGCGCAAACGCCACACTCCAGCGGAGCTGCCGCCAGATATAAGTTTTGGCAGACATGGCCTGCATCAAGGAAAACATAACGCCAGGCTCGTTCACTATAGCGCCAGGCGCTGCGATACACATCCGCCAGCCAAAAGAAGCTGACGGCGGCAGTGACTACCATATCTTGCCCCAGACAGGCTTCTTGCAGCAACGGTCCTATTTTCGCATCGATCCGGACTTGCGCCACCGCATGTTCCAATGCAATATAACGGTACAAGCCGGCATTGAGTCCTTTGACTCGGTTAACCAGTACATAGGTATCCAAAGGATGCCTGGCGCCTGCCGAAGGTACTGTGCGAGTCGTCGAGGGCGGGGTGATTTGTTGCACTCCCTGTGTACACCAGAGCAACCAAGACAGCTCCTCGATACTTAACGGAGCATGGGAAAACCGGCGGATACTGCGCCGACCAGTGAGGGTATCTTCCAGCAGTACCGTTCCCTGCTTTTGTTGAACCGGTTTGGGCAAATGCATGACCGGCCCGCTGCCGGCATAAGGCATCTCCAGCTCGGGAGCAGCCACTCCCTGACTTTGATCGGACGGAGTAAGGTGTTCATAGTGCGTCAGACGGATAAAATCCTTGCCTGTATCTTTCATGCTGAACTCCTTATACATATTCGCTTATACTATCTTTTCGCCATGGTAACTCTCGCCACCTGCATTCGGCATAATTCCATACCTTTCAGTCCACAGTGTTTTATATTTCAGAGCCTGGGCGTGAATACTGTCCCACTCGTCGGGAATCGAGCGAACTACCTTAGCCGGCACCCCAACCACCAGGGAATGGGGCGGAATGACCTGACCTTCGCGCACCAACGCCCCCGCCGCCACAATACTGCCAGTTCCAATCACGGCGCCGGTCAAAACGATAGCGCCGATTCCAATCAGACAATGGTTTTCCACCACAGCGCCGTGAACCACAGCACTATGGCCGACTGTAACAAAATCGCCAAGAATGCAGGGAAAGTCATCTGCGACATGCAGCACGGCGTTGTCCTGCACATTGCTATATCGCCCCACCTCAATGCGGGCCACGTCGCCGCGGGCCACTGCATTGCACCAGAGGCTGCTAAACTCCTTCATTTTTACGGCGCCAATGACCCGCGCGCCGTCGGCCAAAAAAGTCTTTTCATCCAGTTCCGGTTGGTTTCCTTCAAATTCTTTCATGATACAATACTCCTCCCATGCTGTAGCCTGATACAATTATAAGTATAAACCAAAGCAAAAAAAAAGGAACCCTCCCTGGTTCCACGCTCCATCCATTTCGTCGGCAGGGGCTGCCACTCAGCCAGATTGCTACGAAGCCCTCGTTTGCTGCAATTGTTGCAAAAACGACTGCATATTGCCAAGGTCGTCATCGGTAACCGACCCAGCTGCCACTTTGTCTAAAAACATTCTTAGTAGGTCTTCGCTTTCAGTACTGTTAGAATTACTTGTCTCGCTTGGACCATGCACGCCATGCTGCTGCATTTGTTGCAGAAAGCTTTGCATATTGCTCAGATCATCGTCAGTGACTGTCCCGGCAGCGACTTTATCCAGGAAGGTCTTCAGGGAGCCTTTCCCTTCATCCGCTTTGCCGGTCTGGCCTACTCCAGCCATCCCCGACTGTTGCAACTGTTGCAGAAACCCCTGGATGCTCGCCAAGTCGGAATCAGATACCGTACCGGCAGCAACTTTGTCCAGAAAATCTCTGATCGGGTCACCGGTACTGTTCGTGCTGGAGCCGGTTGAGTTACCGGAGTCAGCACTGGCGGCCGGCGGTGGCCCAGGCGGCGGCCCGGAAGGGGGTGCAGGCGGCATTGCGCCTGACAATTCAAAGGTATCGCCGTCGCTGTTTGTAAAAACACTCTGCGCGTTACTGGTGAACGCTGTCGTCGAGGCGTTGTCCGTGCTGCTGGTACTGGAATCGGCTTTTTTCAAAAGCATTTGCTGATACCACCAAGCACTGGTGTTCACAGAGGATACGTTCATTTTTTCTACCTCCTTATTTTATTTTTCCGTGCACTCAGCACGCTAGGCAGCTAATCCCCTACCTGTCATTTGTATCGAAAAAAATCATTTGATTTTTCTTTGAACCAAATGATTTTCAAAGAATTCCTCGGTACAATTTTAGATAGGCAAATAGATGAGGTGACCTATGAAACTGTTACTGGTTGATGATGAAGTCAAGCTGCTCGACGCACTCGCTTATGCATTGAAAAAAAAGGGCTATGTCACGGATACGGCTACCGATGGTGATATGGGCCTGGAGCTGGCGATGAGCGGATTTTATGACATCATCATCCTCGACCGCATGTTGCCAGGATTAAACGGCATGGACATCTTACAAGCGTTGCGCAAGCATTCCATCAATACGCCCGTTTTGTTTTTGACTGCCCGCGATTCAGCGCAAGATCGTGTAGCCGGATTAGATGCCGGTGCGGATGACTACCTGGTTAAACCGTTTTCCACAGAAGAACTATTGGCACGGCTGCGGGCGCTCGCCAGGCGACAAAACAAAGAACTGACAGAAAACACCATAACTGCGGGAAACCTCACGCTCAACCCAATGCACGGCGAAGCTTCCTTTAACGGAAAAACCATCCGGCTTACCGTGAAAGAGTCTTTGTTGCTGGAACTGCTGATGCGAAACGCGGGACAGGTGATTACCAAAGAACGCATCCTGTATAAAGTTTGGAGTTTTTCTTCGGATATTGAACTATCTAATGTCGACCTATATATCCACTATCTGCGCAAAAAGCTGCCTGGCTATGGCATTCGTACCGTTCGCGGCATCGGATATTGTCTGCAGGAGGAAGGTTATGTTTCGCAAGCTTCTGATTAGACTCACATTATTAAATGCCGGCGTAATCGCAGTCTTGTTTTTTTTCCTGATTGCCGGGGTCTATCTGTTTGCCCAATATGACATCAATCGCCATTCGAAAAATTTCCTTTCGCGAGTAGCGGCAGATGTTAATGCCGGGCGTCGCCCGCCAATGTTTCCGGGACCGCCGCCTGAGCCGCCTCCTCCAGGTTCCCCGGCAGAATTGCAGTTAGGCCGGCCAGCCCCGCCGCCTGATGATGACCTGCCTCGCCCTGTAATCTTTTACGCCAAACTGGATCCTGCCGGCGCCATTGTCGCCACATCCTCTACGTTACCGCTATCCGGCGCCCAACTTGAAACATTGGTTCAACTGGCGGGTCAAAAATCCGAACCCAGTAGTCAGATAACCTTTCAAGGCGCCACGTATTTTTACTATAGTGTTGAACGGCAGGATGCACCGGGACGGTTGCTGGTTTTTCAGAATTTTGAACGGGAGCGCGGAGTCTTCCGCACGGTAATGACCGCTTTGGCTGTTATTGGCGTATTTTGTTTTATTGCTTCTTTGTTCGGCAGTTTATTCCTGGCCCGACGGGCGATGAAACCAATTCAACAATCCTGGGCGCAGCAACGCGATTTTTTGGCAGATGCATCACACGAATTGCGTACACCGCTCGCAGTAATGCAAGCCAGTCTGGATGTGATTGAAAGCAATCCGAACGAATTGGTTGCAGAACAAACCCAGTGGCTAAGCAATATTGGGGAAAGTGTAAAATCGATGGCTGTCCTGGTAGAATCGCTACTGTTTCTTGCCCGGATCGACTCCATGCAACATCCGATTGATAAAAAAACATTCGCGCTCGACTTGGCGATTGCGAATGCAACAACTCCATATATTCCGCTTGCAGCGACAAAAAAAATTAATCTGACGACTGACTTAGAACCGAATCTGATTTTCATGGGCGACGAATGCAGAATCAAACAGGTCGTCGGCATTCTGCTCGACAATGCCATCCGTCATACGCCTGCCGGTGGTGAAATATCAGTCTTGCTGCAACGGCTCAATCGTATCGCTCAACTGACAGTAACCGATACGGGCGAAGGAATTCCCATCGCTCATTTGCAAAAAATATTTGATCGTTTTTATCAGGTTGACCCCTCTCGCAATAAAGGCGGTACTGGATTGGGACTATCGATTGCCAAATGTATTATTGAAACGCACACCGGAAAAATTCAAACAATCAGCAAAGTGGGCGCTGGTACAACCTTTTTGATTCAACTACCTCTCATAACCTCCCATAAGGAATTGCCCGCGTCATAAAACAAAACAAACGGTATTCCGGCAGTTCTTTTAATTTTTGAGTTCCGTGTAGCGCTACCTGCCAAAGCAGATTAGGATCATCAGATTTTTCAGCGCGAAACCGTTGTAACAACCTGCTCCCCCGCGCAGTTGGCCCAGTCATTTCATGTACAATTACGCGGCGCAACAATACGGCAAAAATAGGCACTGTTAATGCCAAAGCCACTTGCACTCCACCCTCATAGGCGTCGATAAATCGCAAACTGCCAAAAACAATCAAGCCGGGAGAAAGAATGGTCAACCCCCATTTCCAGCGAGCTGGTCTTTTCCACCAGCCATCTGTTTGCATGGCTGTCTCGATCTCCTTCACACTATCGGACATTTGTCGGCGAGCCCTTTTTATTGTTCCGCCTTGCCCTTGAATATCTTCAAAAGCTTTGATTGCGTCATGCTCCAGCTGTGAAAGGGCCGGTTTCTTTTCACTACTCACCAAAACAACAATCTGCTTGCTGCGGCTATCCACTTTGAGTTCAATCAGGTTTCGCAGGTGCAAATCAAAAATCACCGTTTCGACGACAGCACCAAGCCCGCCCCTTAGCAGAGCTGCTTCCAGCACATGCGGCGGCTCAAGCCGATTTGGCCGATCGCTTTCCCGCCGTAGTAACAGAATACTAAATACAGCTACAGCGGCGACATAAATAAGATAAAAAAGATAAGCATTCATGTTCAAGTATTTTTCGCTTTTGTTGACTAAAATCCTGCCCTGTTCGCTGTCAAACCAAATAAAAGACCGGCAGTCAGCCCGATTCTACGGGATACTCTGCCGGTCTTTCCTTTGCGCACTTATTCCATTCCACTATGGTTTTATATTTTGCGACTGAAGCCCCGTGAACCCCCCTGATACCAACGTCCAATATAGGTTTGGTGAATCTCGCGGGCTTGCGAATTTCCGCGCATTTGTTCAGCAATACGCTTTTTTTCGTTCAACGCCAGTTGAACCGCCAGCGAGCTAGCTGCCAACAGTTGCTGCTCCGCTTGCAGAATTTGTCGGCGTAGTTCCTGCACTTCAGAGAGATCGTCCCATGGCCGACCCGCTTCTTCTTGTTTGATCAACTGCGCCAAGGCATCCAGCAATTGACTTCGGGTTCGCAACAAGCGGTTTAAACCCACCATTTTCTGCTGACGAATAAAACGAACTTGACTTTCGGTGTTGCCAATGATTTTGTTCAGGAGGTTCTTTTTTTTAGTTAGCAGTGACATATACTCGATCAGTATCATACGATCAACTATCCGAACTTGTCAGCGATGCAATATAGGAACTTTGAGAGTTTAATTCGCTGATTGCCGACTCCATAACTGAATACTGGGCTTCCAACCGGGTTCGCAACGTTTCCAGACGGTCTTCTTCATCGCTGATTCTGGTTTCATATGCGCTGATTTGTTTAGTTATTGCATTATCGGTATCACTGCTATCACTGTCGATACCCGATCGCTCCAGCAAAAAACCTTTGTTGCCTGCCGAATCAACCCCGGTTGCCACGTAGTCCAGCAAAGTGTCATAAAATCGCCAGGCAATGCCTTCTTCGCTGGATCGCGTCGCTCGCTCGCTGGAGCTTAATGCGCGCACTCCCGAAGCCGTGGTGGTACTATAGCTGGTCGACCTTTGGCCAAACAACTCGGCAATCGCGGAGGCATCCGATTCTATGGCCTCTGCCAGTGCATCTTCATCAAGATATAACTTACCGTTTTCCGTATATGTCCCGGTTGTAATGCCGATATCGGCGAGTGTCAGGGACGACCCGGAAACGGAATTCATCAGTGCATTGCGCATTGTGCTGAGCATCTTGGTCAACAAAGAGTCGTTGGCAAGCAGTCCCGTTTTGGCTTTTTCGTTCCATTTCGCAATTTCCGTCTCCGTCATTTCTGCTTCCTGGTCTTCGGTTAGCGGTGGATAGTCGCTGTCATAAGTTTCATCCAAGGCGGCATTGATCGTTTCAATCAATGTATTATATGCCTCAACAAAGTTGCTGACCAAGCTGCTGATTGCATCTGTATCCTGCGCCACTGTCACCGTGGCGGCTTCCGTTGTCACGGCGTTCAGTTTGTAAGTAACTCCATCGACCGTAACCGAATTGGTATTGCGGGTCAATTTTGTACCGTCAAGCGTCATCACGGAGTCGGTTCCTGCCGTAATCGTGCCGCCGAGCAATGAAGAAACAAAGGTTCCATCCGTATCGCTAACAGTGATTGTTGCCCCAGCCCCCAGTGTATCAGCGGTCAAAACCAAC
>JBGSKE010000252.1:0-5910 GCA_041741355.1 Negativicutes bacterium
CAAAACCTTTGCCACCGGCCTGCGCCGGACGAAAACCGTGGCGATGGGCGACGGGGTCTGCAACTTCCGCTACAAGGCAAACCGACCGGTCAGCCAGGACTGGTCGACGGAAATCGGCCGGATTCGTGGTCGCAAAGCATAATTACCCGCTCAGAATTGCCTGCTAAAATCCTGCAAGACAAACCTGCAGTATTGCAGTAAACTTCAAGTAGGAAACCACTTAGTTTCCCTGGACTAACTCAGATAAGACAATAAGGTCTTGGCGGCAGGAGGATGTTTTCGATGAATGGTCCGACTCGTTTCCTTTATTACGTTCCCAGTGAATTCGGCCGTTTTTCCCTCGTTGCGACCGATAGTGCCCTGACGCATTTCTTCTTTGACGGCGAAGCGCCTCGCTTCGACACGAGTGAACGTGAAACGCCGCTATTGCGGGAAGCCGGCTTGCAGCTCAGTCAGTACCTGCACGGCGAACGCCAGCAGTTTACAGTGCCGCTCGATCCCGTCGGCAGCGAGTTTTTCCGGCGGGCCTGGCAGGCGCTCGTGGCGATTCCCTATGGCGAGACCCGCAGCTATCAGCAAATCGCCGCAGCAATCGGCAATCCTAAGGCCTGCCGCGCCGTCGGTCTGGCCAACAACCGCAACCCATTACCGATCTTTATTCCCTGCCACCGGGTCATTGGCGCCAATCAAAAGCTCACCGGCTACCGGGGCGGACTGGCGCTGAAGCAAACCCTGCTGGAACTGGAACAACGGTATGCCCGTATTTAATTACGGCCAGACCGAATTGGACCACCTTAAACGAAAAGATAAGAAACTGGCCCGTATCATCGAACAGATCGGTCCGATTGAACGAGCCGTAAACCCCGACCTATTCAGCGCACTGATTCACAGCATCGTGGCGCAACAGATCGCGACCAAGGCGGCAACCACCGTTTGGAACAGGCTGCTGGAGCGCTGCGGAGAAATTACGCCGCAATGCCTGTATGCGATGGATGCAGCGGAAATTCAGCAATGCGGCCTGTCGATGCGCAAGGCCCGCTATATCCATGGCGCCAGTCGGGCAGTCGCCTTGCAGGAACTCAGTCTGGACGAATTCCCCGCCCTGTCCGATGCGGAAATCATCGCACGGCTCGCCTCTCTGGAAGGCATCGGCGTCTGGACCGCCGAAATGCTGCTGATTTTTTCGTTGCAGCGGCCAAACATTGTCAGCTGGGGAGATTTGGCGATCCGGCGGGGCATGATGGCACTTTATGGACTGAAACGGCTAGATAAAATCCAGTTCGACAACTATTGCAAACGCTACTCTCCCTATGGCTCGGTAGCCTCACTTTATCTGTGGGCGCTGGCCGCGAAAAAACCGGAGGCGATGGACAATGACGCTGACTGCCGCTGAAAAATGGCAGGCAATCAACCACAACGACGCCGATTATGACGGACAGTTCTATTACGGCGTCAAAACGACCGGCATCTTTTGTCGGCCTTCCTGCAAATCCAAACCGCCGCTGGAACCGAACACGCTATTCTTTGACAGTGCCGCCGCCGCCTGCGAACATGGTTTTCGCCCCTGCAAACGCTGCCGGCCGGACCTGTATGAGTACCAGCCGGTACTGGACTTGCTGGAGCAGGCAAAAAATCTCTATCTTGAGCATTTTGCCGACAAAGAAGCCCTGGCAGCGGGGTTGAATTCCCTGCCAGTCAGTCAGGCGCATCTGATCCGGCTGTTCCGCACGCACTACGGCGTCACCCCCAATGAATACCTGAACCGGCTGCGAGTGGCCAAAGCTGCCGAAGCGCTGCTGCAATCCGACGCCAGTTTGCTGGACATTGCCTATACTACCGGCTTTGGCAGTTTATCCGGCTTTTATTTCTGGTTTAAAAAAATCAACGGTACTCCACCGCTGGAGTACCGTCGCCGCAAATTTTGCCAATAAGCCCACGCTGACGAATCTTTTCCTGCACGCAGGAATCGCCTTGCTATATGTTGAAAACTCTCAGCAGAGATGTCGTCAACACCGGCAAGGCTTTTTTCATTCCAGCCCGACTTTCGAGGAGGCGCCTATGAATCACGAATCCGTCCAGGCAATTGGTCAGGCTTACTACCAGGCAGTGTTTGACACCGATCGCGACCTTGCGTTCCAGATCATCCGGCAGGCAGTCGCCGATGGCGCGACGCCGGAAACAGTTGTATTCGAGATCGTCGTGCCTTCCATCGACCGGATGGTTGCCGGCTTCACCGACACTTTCGATTCCAGTATCGCGCAGCACTTTATGTCCACCCAAATCGCCGCCGCTGTCACCGAGGAAATGCTGTCGCTGTTCCAAAATCAGCCGGAAGTGGTCGGCACCGTCATCCTCGGCGCATCCGCCGGTGATTTTCACGGTCTCGGCAAGCGGATCGTCGCTGGTTGCCTAAAAACCCAGATGATCGAAGTCATTGACATCGGCGTAAACGCCCCGGCGGAAAAATTCCTGGCGGCGGCGCTGGAGCACAAGGCCCAGATCATCGGCATCGCCGCCATGATGGTGCATACGGCGCAAGGCAAGGATGGCTGTCTGGGAGTTCGCAGACTACTGCAACAGCAGGGCCTGGAAAACTCAATTAAAATTGTTGTCGGCGGCGCTCCCTACCGGTTCGATCCCAACCTATACCAAACGGTGCAGGCGGACGCCTGGGCGCCCAACGGAATTGAAGCCGGTCGGATCATCCGGCAGCTGATTGAGACGGTGAAGCAGCGATGAACGGTTGGCAGCGAATCCAGGCTGTTGCCTCAGGTCAGCTTCCCGACCGGATTCCCGTTTTCTGCAATTTGTTCGAACAAGGCGCGACCGAGCTCGGCCTGACGATCCGGGAATACTACAGCAAGCCGGAAAATGTCGCCGAAGGCCAGCTGCGCCTGCGTAAGAAGTATGATTACGACAATCTATGGGGTTCCTTTTACGTGGGCAAGGAAGCGGAGATGTTCGGCTGCCGGCGGATGATTTTCGCCGACAACGGACCGCCCAATGTCGGTCAACTGGTATTGCAGACCCACGAGGATATTGAACGGTTGGAAATTCCGGCGGATGTCTTCTCGCATCCCGGATTCGCCGATACCCGGCGTTGCCTGGAAATTCTCAGCCGTGAATCGGCTGGGCAATACCCGGTGCTGGCGTTTGTCACTTCCTCCACGTCCCTGCCCGCCTTGCTGATGGGAGCGGAAAAATGGCTGGAGCTGCTGATCTGCGGCCCGGTTTCGCTGCGTGACGAACTGCTGCGCAAGTGTTCGCTGTTTGTCCAGCGTCACATCCTGGCTTGCCGGCAAGCCGGCGCCCAGCTCTGCGTATACGCCGCGCCGTTTTCCACGCCGGGAATGCTGACGCCAGCCCTCTGCCGCGAAGTCGGCTATCCCTGGATTTTCAATGATCTTTCGCAGCCCGGACCAGCCGACATCGTCCTTCATGGCGGCGGCATGCCGCTGGCCCCGCTGCTGCCGGAACTGGTGGGCAAACTGCCGCTGGCGGCCTGCTATCTCCACCCGTTCGACGATATCGCCGCCTGCAAGCAGGTTATTGCCGGTCGCGCACTCTGCGCCGGCACCATCAACGACATCCGGCTGCTGTCTTGGACGCCGACCGAAGTCGAAACTGAAGTGAACCGCATCCTCAATGCGGGAATGCCGGGCGGCGGATTCTGTTTCGGCACTTTGGTCATGCCGTTCGAGATCCCGGTCGCCAACATCCGCGCCATGCTGAATGCAGTCATCCGCTACTGCGATCAACAAAGGAGGCAGCATGCACAGGACTGAACCGTTGCTATTGCTCGGCTGCGGCATCCTGAAGAAAGAAATCGACCATCTGATCGCCAAACATCAGTGGCCGGTCGATTCACTCTGGTTCGACTCTTCGCTGCATGTCAATTTTTCGGCCCTGGAACAGACGCTGCGCCACGCCCTGCAGCGCAACGGGCAGCGCCGGCGACTGGTATTCTATGGAACCTGCCATCCGTTGATGGAACAGATCCTCGGCCGGGACGTCCACCGGGTCGTCGGTCAGAACTGCGTGGACATCCTGCTTGGCAGCGAGTTGTTCACCGAAAAGCTGACTGATGGGGCATTCTTTCTGCTGGAAGACTGGGCCCTGCACTGGGACCATGTCACTGCCCGCACGTTCGGCAGCAACCCGGTCATCATCCAGGAAATATTCCAGCTTTCGCACACGCACCTGCTCTGTCTCCGCACACCCTGTTCCGGCGATTTTTCCGCCGCCGCGGCAGCGGTCGGACAAAAGGTAGGTCTGCCGCTGCGCTGGCTGGATGTGTCGCTCAACAACCTCGAGGCGGTGCTCCTGGTCGGGTTGCAGTCGGTGAAGGAGGCCCCGTCATGTCCGAAACCCTGACACCATCTCGCCAGGAATGGGAATCGCAGCAGGCCCGGTTGAAAAAACTGGCGGAAGAAAAAGCGCATCTGCAGATGATGAATGGGCTGATGACCCGGTTGCAAACCGCCACCGGCTTGCAAAATACGCTCGACACCATGCTGCGGTCCGTACTGGAGTCCGTCGGCGGCACCCAAATCTGTATTTACTATTTTATCGGCAATGTCATTCATTATGCGGATGTATTCGGCGAACAGCATACCCTGGAAGTGATCAGTGATCCGCAAGTCCTGGAAGTCATGCAAAGCCGCCGCTTCACCACCTGGGAAGACAATTTCGCGGAAACCCGCATGCAGTCGAACGCGTTTGCCACCGCCAAAACCTATGTTTTTCCGCTGTTGGCCGGCGATGACCTGATCGGCTTATTTAAAATGGAAGGCATGATGCTGCAACCGTCTGACTTCCGTTCGTATTTAGCCACGTTCTTTCACTATGCCGCGTTGACCCTGCAACATGAAATCATCAATTTTTCGTCGCTGCAAAAAGCCTATCGCGATCTCAAACTAGCCCATTCCCAGCTAAACCGCGACATTACGCTGGCAGCCAAAGTGCAAAAAGCGTTGCTGCCGGAATCGTTCAGCGAAAGCTTTTTATCTGTCGAGTCAATCTATCACCCGTATCGCTCGGTCAGTGGTGATTTTTACGACTTCACCTGGAGCAAGGACAACCAGCGTTTTTCCGGTTTCATCCTTGATGTTTCCGGTCATGGCATTGCCAGTTCTTTGCAGGGTCTGGTCATCAGCGCTTTTTTCCGCCAGACGATGGATTCGCCGATGGGGTTAGCCGCACGGCTACGCTGGATCAACGAGCAGGCCGCCCGTTATTTCACCGAGGAAACCTTTGCCGCCGCCGTTTGTTTTGAATTTGACTTTACCCGGCGCACGCTGGCCTTTGCCTGCGCCGGCATCTATAAGTTTCTCGCCAGTTGCGACGCTTTGCCCACTGTGGTCATCACCCCCGGTTCGTTGATCGGCATCGTCGACAATCCCGAGTTTTCGGAGTGCAGCGTTCCCTTCAGCCCTGGCGATAGCTTCTATTTCATGAGCGATGGGATTTTTGAACAGCTGGACGCCGCCGAGCGCCTTCCTGTAAGCGACTTTGAGCAGACATCGCAACAACTGCGCGCATTGGCTGAACAACCCAACCGGCATGACGACTGCTCCGCCCTCTGTATACGAATCGAAGGCAGGGTTGTTTTTCCGCTGGTTTTCGACTATTTCCGACCGGCTGACAGGACCCGGATCCAGTCGCGAATCCGTCAGCTTTTGCTGAGCATTGCCGCCGAAACAGCGGGCCGTGTTGATGTGGCGATTGGCGAGGCACTGGCCAATGCCACCCGGCAGTCAATGCATGTCCGGGTCAAAATCAACCGGCTGGGATCGCGGCTGGTTGTGCGAATTCTCGACAGTGGCGCCGGCTTTGACGGCAACGCCGCCATAAACGAACTTTTGCGCCAGCAGCCGGATGCAATCTTTGACGAACGCCTGATGGCCGAAG
>JBGSKE010000253.1:0-16756 GCA_041741355.1 Negativicutes bacterium
TTGGCATTGGCCCAGCCGATTCCCAGTTCAGCACCGAGAAACGCTCTCTTTTCAGCTGACTCAGCGACACCCGACAGCCCGCAGTCCACGATATCGTCAACCGCGAATTCTGCATTCACTGCAAATTCGGTCGACCGCACCTTATTCAGCGCAGCGCGAATTTGCTCCGGCGCAGCTTTCTCCACGCCAATGCGCCCGTCCGCACCAATTGCCTCGCCTCGCGGCACAAAGGCGTGACCCGCTGCCGGAAACCGCTCGCGCAAAAATGAACGAATCCTCTCGCCTGCGCTGTCGGGATCGGTCAGGATGATAATCCCCCGCCTTTGATAGGCGGCCTCAATCTGCCCAATCAGCTGCAGCGTCAGCGAGAAGCCGCCTGTAATAAGGCAATCCGCTTCCACACTACGCCGGATCGCCGCCACATCGTTTTTCCCTTCTACCACAATCACCTGTTGAATCAAGTGTTCATCTCCTAAATAAAGCGCTTGAGATTCTACTACCATCTTACCATGCGACGCGGGGATAAGAAAAGCGGGACCTTCGTCCCGCCTTGCTTAACAGGCAGTTTGTCTGAATTACTTACTCGGCGAGAATATAAACTTCCACCTTGCGGCGTCCGAACCGAATGGCTTCGTTATATTCTTCGATACACAGGTCTATTTTGTGTCCTTTGATGGCCCCGCCGGTATCGGCAGCTAATGCCAGTCCATACCCGGGGATGAAAACTCTGGTCCCCAGTGGAATCACTCGCGGGTCAACGGCAATAATTCCTTTTCTTGCCGGAATCCCGCTGGCTGTAATACCTGACTGTCCATCGTCAAACGGCGTATAGGCGGTGGCTTCCACCACCAGCAGTTTTTTGAACCGAATCGTACCCCGGCTCGGATCATCCGCTTCACGGGTTCCAACCCGCAAAAGTTCCGGCTTGGGTTCGACCAAGACCTTTTCGGTCAGAATGTCAAACCCGGCCTCCCGGCCTTCTTCAAACATTTGCCGTACCGTGGCCAGTTTTTTGCCTGGCACGCCTGGTTCCACAACAGCTTCCATGCCTTTTTCCATTGTGGCATCAGGCTGGCGGACGATTGGGAAAGGAATGGGCAATTCCTTTTCCGCGATTTTGTCTGACAGAGTCAATAGTCGGATATTCATGCTGACCGTTGGCCGGGTTGAAGCGTCAGGCACTGTTTTGTAAGACCGGGAACTATATCCCATAGCCTCTGCCACTTCTCCCACGGTCGGTTTGCCAGACCAGACGAATTCGACTTTCGAGCCGATCGTCAAAGTCATCGGAATCGCACGATACACCTCAATAACACTTGCTTTTCCCGCTTCGTTTGCAACGACGCGGTATTCATCCCGGGGTCCCAATAATACCCCTGCAACTGAAAGCACCTCTTTGGGATCCGGCGCCAGCGCGCCGGCAATGATTTCTTTGCCATCAACCCTGATGACAATTTTTGAATTTGCCCAAACGAATCCACTGACAAATATTGCTGATGCGAACAGCAATATCAGCATGGTCGCTTTAACTCTGCCGTTGAAGTAGTTCCGCCTGTTGTGTGAAAATTGATACACAGGACTCCCCCCTTTTCCGGACAAAGTGGATTATAGCACAGAGAAAAACTCTCCGTCAAATCGCCGCTTTCTCAAACGGCAGGAATCCGAAACAAGCGCCGGGCATTTTGGGTCGTCGCCAGCGCTAGTTCCGTCAGCGACAGATTGCGCAATGCAGCGATTTCTTCGGCAACCAGACGGACATGAGCCGGTTCGTTGCGTCGGCCGCGAAACGCCTGCGGAGTCAAGTATGGCGAATCGGTTTCCACCAACAGGCGGTCGAGAGGAACATCCTTTGCCACTTCTTTGGTTTTGGCTGATTTGGGAAAAGTCACTGGGCCGGCGACAGATATATAAAACCCCAGTTTCAGATATTCCCGCGCGGTTTCCACACTGCCGGAAAAGCAGTGGAACACCCCCTCCAGTCCCTTGGCCGCTGTACGGACAATTTCAAAGGTGTCGGCATGAGCTTCCCGTTCATGGATGATGAACGGTTTTCCAGTCTGCCGGGCAATGTCGAGTTGCCGCAAAAACACTTCCTGTTGCACCGGACGCGGTGAAAGATCATAATGGTAACCCAGACCGATTTCGCCGATAGCAACTACTTTGGGGTGCGACGCCCAGCGCAGCAGCTGATTGTAATCCTGTTCCTGCATATCTTTGGCATCATGCGGGTGCATGCCCACCGCTGCATAAATTTGCGAATATTTTTCCGCCAGAGCGATCGAGCGGGCCGAAGACGCCATGTCGGCGCCGATATTGATAATCAGTTCGATACCGGCTACCGTTGCCCGCTCTAGTACAGCGTCCCGGTCCGCGTCAAAACGCTCGTCATCGACGTGTGCGTGTGAATCAACCAGCATTATTTAACTTTACAACCGGCAGGCAGGCTAGGCGCGGTAACCAACGACAGCATCGTACGCTCGGCATCCGACGCGGCGAGCAACATGCCGTGCGACTCAATCCCGCGAATTTTGGCCGGTTTCAGGTTGGCAATCACAATCACGGTTCGACCGACCATATCTTCCGGCGAATAGTACTGCGAAATGCCGGAAACGATGGTGCGTTGCTCGCTGCCCAAATCAACCGACAACTTTAAAAGTTTGTCCGTTTTTTCCACTTTTTCCGCCGCCGTGACAATCGCGGTGCGCAGATCCAGTTTTGCAAAATCATCAATCGTGATTTCCCCAACAGTTTGGCTTTCCGGCTTGACTGCCGGTTTTTCTTCCTGGGCCACCGCTACTTTCCCTGTGTTTTGCGTTTCACTCATCGCCTCTGCCTCCGCCTTCTCTTCGATCCGCGGAAAGATCGGTTCCGGCTTGCCGGTCCGATGTCCAGCTTGAATTTGGCCCTTCGCGTCAAAACAGCCAAGATTGTCCATGGCGCCGGGCGCCACTACGCCCGTCAAGCCAAGCTGCGCGCGAATACGACCAGCGGTTGTCGGCATAAACGGCTCGACCAGCACCGACACGATCGCCAGAACTTCCAGCAGATTATACAATACCGTATTCAATCGAGCGGCTTTAGCTTGATCTTTGGCCAAAATCCACGGTTCTGTTTCATCAATATACTTGTTGGCCCGACCGATTAGTTGCCAAATCTCTTTGATCGCCCCGTTGATTTCCATTTTTCCCATCATTTCACGATATCGCGGTGTTATATTCCGCGCCATCTCCAGCAGTCCGGCGTCAATTGCGGCCGGAGCTTCCGTAGCGCCAAGCACGCCGCCATTGTAGCGTTGCATCATATTGAGCGTTCGGTGCAATAGATTGCCCAGATCGTTGGCTAAATCGGAATTGATCCGCTTGATCAGAGCTTCGCGGGAAAAATTACCGTCCTGGCCAAGATTGATTTCGCGCAGCAAAAAGTAACGAATCGCATCCGCGCCAAATTCTTCAATCAACAGTACCGGATCGACCACATTACCTTTGGACTTCGACATTTTGTCGCCTTCCACCACCAACCAACCATGTCCATAAACCTGTTTCGGCAGTGCCACGCCAAGCGCCATCAGGATTATCGGCCAGATGATCGAATGGAACCGGACAATTTCCTTACCGACCAAATGGATGTCCGCCGGCCAATAGCGGGCAAATTTTGCCGGATCATGTCCATAGCCGGCAGCGGTGATGTAATTGGTCAGCGCATCAAACCAGACATATACGACATGCTTGCGATCGAACGGCACGGGAATTCCCCAGTCGAACGTCGTGCGGGAAACACAGAGGTCTTCCAGTCCCTGTTTGATGAAGTTGACCATCTCGTTGCGGCGGGAAACCGGCTGGATGAATTCCGGATGATCTTCAATATGTTTCAGCAACCGATCCTGATATTTGGACATCCGGAAAAAATAGCTTTCTTCCTGAACCCGCTCCACCGGACGACCGCAATCCGGGCAGTTGCCATCGGTCAGTTGGCGTTCCAGCCAAAAAGTTTCGCAGGGAGTGCAGTACCAGCCCTCATAAGCCGCTTTATAAATATCGCCCTGATCAAATATTTTTTGAAAAATCGCCTGAACGACTTCATGGTGTCGCGCTTCTGTTGTGCGAATAAAATCATCATTGCTGATCCCTAATTTTTCCCACAGCATTTGAAAGGAAGCCACAATCTTGTCCACATATTGGATGGGACTGAGTCCGTTTTCAGCTGCTTTGCGCTGGATTTTTTGACCATGCTCATCCGATCCGGTCAAAAAGAAGACGTCGCGTCCGGCTAATCTTTGGAATCGGGCCACAGCATCGGCAATGGTCGTGCAATAGGCGTGTCCTATATGCAGCCGGTCACTTGGATAATAAATTGGCGTGCTGATAAAAAAAGGTTGCTTGTTCACTTTGTACCTCCCGTTTCTTGTCCGCTTCCGCTGGATATTTACTTGGTTTTCCTCGGGCATCGGCGTTTAATTGGAAATAACAGGTTGACATGGGGCGTAATTTTATGGTATTTTGAGCATAAAGCACCGTGTGCTTGCAAAGCAGGAAGGAGGGGATCCGAGATCATGAAATCAACAGGAATTGTGCGCAAGGTCGATGAATTGGGGCGAGTTGTCATTCCGATCGAACTCCGTCGCACGTTGAACATCAACGAAAAAGATGCACTGGAAATCTATGTGGAAAGTGATCGAATCATTCTCACAAAATATGAGCCCGCGAGTGCTTGTGTATTTTGTGGAAATGAAGAAAAAATTTCCCTGTTCCACGGCAAAAACATCTGCACCAATTGCAAACAAGAACTCGCCAAAAAGTAATCAGCCTGACTTGACTACTAGCTGATACACCCGCCGACGCGGAATATCCAGCTGCGACGCTATCATCTTGATGGCGTCTTTTTTATTGGTTCCGGCCGCGATCAACCGGGTCACCGCCTGCAGGACCGCCTCATCCGGCAGCTCGCCGGACGCAGAATCAGCTGAAGCTGAATCATCGGCGGCAGCGTCGGCGGCCCCTGCAACAACCAACGTAAATTCACCCCGGGGTTTATTTGCACAAAACCAGTCCAGTAAATCGCTGAATCGACCCCGACGAAATTCTTCGTGCAATTTGGTCAATTCCCGACCAACCACCGCTTGCCGATCCCCCAGCACAGCCTGTAAATCGGCCAAGGTTTTGTTCAGCTGATGCGGTGATTCATAAAACAGCAAAGAGACAGGGACGCTCTGCAGGGTCCGGATTTTTGCCCGTCGCGCCGCTGCCGCTTTCGGCAAAAAGCCGGCAAACAAAAAACCATCCGTCGCCAGTCCCGAGGCAATTAGCGCCGTCAATGCGGCATTGGCCCCAGGAATCGGCACAACCCGGACGCCAGCCTCTATCGCCAGCCTGACCAAGCCCTCCCCTGGATCGGATATGCCGGGCAAACCGGCATCGCTGACCAGCGCGATATCCAGGCCGGCCAACAGTTTTTCTACCAGTTCAGGGCCTTTGGTCTGGCGATTGTGTTCATGATAGCTGGTTAACGGAACATGAATATCAAAATGGCTGGTCAATTTACGACTATGCCGGGTATCCTCCGCTGCAATCAACGCAACCGAGCGCAGCGTTTCCACGGCGCGAAACGTCATATCGCCCAAATTGCCAATCGGTGTCGCGCAGAGATATAACGTGCCAGGTCCGTCAGCAGACAATGATTTCCCCTCATTTTCCAGCCAAAATCGTCATCGGTGTATGTTGAATGTCAACGATAGTAATCCAGTATTTCCTGACAATATTCACGCTGCGACTTGTAAATCATTAGTGGCGGCAACACAGCCAAACCGGGCTTAACCCCTTTTACCGCTTCAATTAGAACCATCTTGGCCGGTCGGTCGGAAAACGGATGGACAAACCGCATCCGTTTCGGTTCCAGACCTGCCGTGCGCAATGCCGCACAGATATCGGTCAGTCTTTCCGGCAGGTGAATCATCGCCAGTCGCCCCCGGTTTCGCAGCAAAAACGCCGCGGCGCTGACGAAATCCTTAAGGCCTGCAGTCGTTTCGTGCCGGGCCTGGGCAACTGCGCTAACCGGGCTTATCCGACCGGACCCCGGCAGTCGGTAAGGAGGATTGGCGGTAACCAAATCATAGGCGCCTGCTGCGTAACTAGCCTGAATTTCTTTGACATCAGCGCAGACGAAGGCCAGCCTGTCTGTCAATCCATTCAAAGCTGCCGTGCGCGTCGCCATCGCAACCAGATCGGGGTTGTTGTCAAGTCCAGAAACGCGGGCAATTCCCCTCATTAACAGAAACAGAGCGATAGCACCGGTGCCGGTTCCCAGATCAACAGCGCTGCCTTGCGCACGAACGTTTGCAAAGTGAGCCAGCAATACCGCATCTAGTGAAAAACGGAACGCCGCTTCGCTTTGGATAATCTGCCAATTTTGTACTCCGAGAGAATCAATCCGTTCGCCTGGTTGAAGCTCAGGCTGGACCAGCGTCATCTTTTTCGGCTACTTCCGCTATTGGCAACTGCGCAACGCTGCCGTCGCTGTGTTTGACAGAAACGGTGTTACGAGCGGGGTCAACGGCAATCACATTCCCTTCGCCGTCCGGCGCAATCACTCGTGCGCCTTGTTTGGGCGCCGCTTGTTTGCGGCAGGCCGGTCCGCCGTACAAATTGCTTTCGTATTTCAGGCAGCACATCAGGCGACCGCAAATACCGGAAATTTTGGCCGGATTGAGCGACAGGTTTTGCTCTTTGGCCATCCGAATCGACACCGGTTCGAAATCGCCAAGAAAGGTTGAACAACAAAGGCTTCGCCCACAGCAACCGATTCCGCCGAGCATCTTTGCCTCGTCGCGGACGCCGATCTGGCGCAGTTCAATACGGGTACGAAAAATCCCGGCCAGGTCTTTGACCAGTTCGCGAAAATCGACCCGCCCTTCGGCTGTGAAATAAAAGATGATTTTTGAGACATCAAAAGTATATTCCACACTGACCAGATTCATATCCAGCTTGTGGGCTTCGATCTTTTGGCTGCAAACCCTTAGCGCTTCCGCTTCACGGGCTTCATTATCGGCAACCTTGGCGACGTCTTTTTCCGTCGCTTTCCGCAACACCGGTTTCAACGGGTTCACAACATCCGTCTCGGCCATTTGCCGCTGCGGAATTACCACATAGCCAAATTCCAGCCCTCTGGCGGTTTCGACAATGACCGGATCATCTTTGGCCAAGCCGAGGTTGCCTGGATCAAAATAGTATATCTTGCCGGCTTTCTTAAACCGGACTCCAACGATGGTCTGCATTTTCTTTTCCTCCCCAATACAGGTCCGCTGACCGAATAAGCATTGATTCCAACATCAGGCGGCTATTCGCATTTCTTTGCAATTGTCGCCGGGTCGACTCCGCCAGTTCAATGGCTGCGATGAGTCGCGATGTATCCCAGCCGCTGCTAAGTGCAATCAACTCGGTGGCGGCGACGGCGCTGACAGGATTCTGCCCTGCACTGCCGGTTTTCAGAACTGCCACATCGCGCAGCAACACGATCCATTGTTTGATTATATCAAGAATCCGCGCACTTTCCATCCCTTCCAGCGCCGCAACCACTGGCCATAGCCATTCCAAGCCCGGTTTGGCGATGTTTTGCAGAAATACAAATGCTTGTTGCCGATCAGCCTGTTGGCCCTGATCCGGCAACATCAGTTCCGGCGAAGGACAGAAGCGAATATTTGCCGTCCGCGAACGAATCGTCGATAACAAGGCGTGCGGGAATGCGGTAATTAAGACAAAAACCATTCCCGGAGGCGGTTCTTCCAGTATTTTGAGCAGGCAATTCGCTGCCGGCGGATCCATAGCGTCGGCCGGTTCCACCAGACAAATACGAAAAGCGCCGCGAACTGGCGCCATGCCGGCAATTCGCTGAATTTCGCGAACCTGAGCGATCTTGATCTGCGATCCGTCTGGGCTAAGCAGGCAAAAATCGGGATGAGACTCCAGCAAGGCCGTTTCCGTCCCCAACAATTGCGCCGCCATGATTTCGGCGACCAGGCGTTTGCCAATAGCATCCGGGCCTGAAAACAGCAAGGCATGCGGCAGTTTATCCCGTTCAATCATCCGTCGGATCCGGGCAATCGCCGCTTGATGCCCAATGACTCCGTCCCAGCAAGCCGGTCGCTGCATAATATTCGTAATCATGTGTACAGATCAACCAGCATACCCCGGATCGAATCCATCTTCTCCAGAATTGCCAATTGCCGTTCCTGCCCCTGTTTGACATCCTCTGTCAATGCTTCGAGCGTTTCATCGACTTTCTTTACCAAGGTATAGGTTTTTTGGCGACCGCGCCGGTCCCAACCGGAACCAGACTCCACGTCATACATCTGCCCCACCGCTTCGGACATGAATTTTTTCACCAGCTCGCGGTAGGCTTTCAGTTCACTGTATGTCGGCGTCTGGCCTAGTCGTTTGCCTTGCTGCTGGATCTTGCCCAACAATTCTTCCAGGCGCTCACGGACTTGCTGGTCCGCTTCCTTCGACAAATCAACCGAAAACGAGCGCGGCGGCGAATCGATTTTCAGCCGGGGTTCCGTCTCCGGCAATGGGGACGGTGTTCGGCTAGGCGACTTGCTATTGATCCGTAACGGCATGTGTTCGCCCTCTTTTCATCAGAAAATCTATCACACAAGCCTTGATATCAGTCCAAACCAATTCGATGTCCCGGTCCGCGTCAACCACTTGGATCCGCTGCGGTTCGAGCCTTGCCAGTTCCAGAAAGCCCGTTCTGACCCGTTGGTGGAAAGAAAGCTCTTCCCGGTCCAGCCGATCCTGATTGCCGCGATCGGCCACTCGCGAGGCAAGCCGCTCGACTGCCCCGTCCAGCAGCAAAGTCAGGTCAGGCGTCAATCCCTCTGTGGCAAATCGGTTGAGCCAAGTCAGTTCGTCCAATGGTAAACCGCGGGCTGCGCCTTGATAAACCAGGCTGGAATCGGCATACCGATCGGACACCACCACAACTCCTCCGGACAGTGCCGGACGGATCAGCTCTGCGCTATGTTGGGCCCGCGCCGCCATATATAACATCGCTTCGGCTCGCGGCGTCATTTCCCGGTGGGCCGGGTCCAGCAGCAGTGTGCGTATTTTATCGGCAATCGCCGTGCCGCCCGGCTCGCGGGTCTGCACCACGACAAAACCTTTCTGTTCCAACAGGCTGCACAGGCGGGCCATTTGGGTCGACTTGCCTGAGCCGTCCGGTCCCTCCATTGTGATAAATAAACCCTTCAAACTATGCCACCACTTCCACTGTTAATAACAACGGGTCCATCGGCCCCAAAATCTTGCAACCCTGGCTTTGCAAAGCGCGACAATAAGCAATCGATTCCGACGTAATCCGCTCACCGGGAACCAACAGCGGAATTCCTGGCGGATAACTGGTGATGGTTTCACTGCAGATATGTCCGGCGGCAACATCAAACTCGATTCGACGGCGTCTGCTAAATGAGGCTTCACGCGGCGACATCGCCGCAAGCGAAACTACTGCAACCGGCGGCGCCGCCGAAACGCAAACGGTGTTTTGCCGCTGTGCAAATTCGGCTGCCAGCAGCGCCAACGCCACGACCAGTCGATTCAACGAGGCGTCATCGTCCGCCAGCGTCACCAAAAACAGAACATTATTGACATCCGACAACTCCGCCTGCACCTTGCCATATTGCCGCAACCACAGTTCCGCAGCATTGCCGCAGATGCCCAGTCCGCTTACCGTCACCACTAGTTTGGTGACATCTACTCCGGCAATGCCTGGTTGTCCAGCGCGTTCGGCGCCAAAACAGTAAAGCCCGTCAATTTGATTGATCCGTTGCCGGGCTTGTTGCGCCAATGCGACCGACCGACCAATCAGTTGCGGTCCGGCTTCGATTAGCTGCGCCACCGCCGATTCCAGCGAAGCCAACAACAAGTAATTGGGGCTGCTGGACTGCACCAGTTGCAGCATCGACTCCAACCGGGCAGAATCAATCCGTTCGCGGCGGCAATGCAGCAGCGACGCCTGGGACATCGCCGTCAATATTTTATGGCTGCTCTGCACCGCCAGATCGGCGCCCGCAGTAATCGCCTGCGGCGGCAAATCCGCTGAGAAGTGAAAATGCGGCCCATGCGCTTCATCAACTAACACCAGCATGCCCTGGCGGTGAGCCATCTCGCTGATTTTTGCCAGCTCCGCGACCGCGCCGTAATAGGTGGGGTTGAGCAGAAATATCGCTTTGGCGTCAGGATGCAGCCGCATTGCCGTTGCATAATGATCCGCCGGAGTATTCATCGCAATCTGCAATTGAGGATCGATCGCCGGACTAACAAAGACAGGAATTGCACCCGAAAAAATCAGGCCGCCGATCACCGAGCGGTGGCTATTGCGCGGCACGATAATCTTTTCCCCCGGCCCAACGGTCGCCAGAATCATCGCGTAGATACCGCAGGTCGTTCCGTTGACCAAAAAATAGCTTGCATCGGCGCCGTACAACTCCGCAGCCTGTTGCTGCGATTCCTGAATCGGGCCTTGTTTATCGAACAGATCACCGAGTCCCGGCACGCAAGTCAGATCCAAAGACAACGCCGATTCGCCGACGAGCTGTTGCAGACTTTCGTGCGCACCAATCCCCAACTTATGCCCCGGCGTATGGAAGGGCGCAACATTCTCGGCCAAATAGCTCTGCATTGCAGCCAGAAAAGGCGTTTTTGCCACGCGCTGCGTCCGCAAAATCCAGTCCCCCTTACCATTGTCATATTATTTTATCACAAGCGGAAACGGTTCCACAATAAAACAGCATCCGGCGGGATAACCGGATGCCCAAAAGGCAATCTTCATTATTTCAATTTATCATCGACTATTTCCAATACATCGCCTGTTTCCGTTCCCGTTGCATCCAGTGCGCCGCAGGGCAGTTCCAACACATAGGCCGCCTGGGAACATTTTGCCGTTTGGCCGGGTTGCAACGCACGAATTATTTGCAGAACAACATTCTCGCGACTGACAAACACGATGTCCAACGCGTAACGCATGCCAAACATATGAATGGCGTTGCAGGGGCGAATCAGCAAAGCATCGCCCACTGGCAATTCATCAGTTCCCAGCAAACCTTTCAGTCGCTTGAAAAATGAATCGGCCACTCGCAACTGCTCTACCAAAATTGTATTGCGGGTTTTATTCCATACTTTCATGGCGCGCCGACCCGGTCACTTTCCGCCCAGCGAACTGACCATCTGGATCAGCGCCGGGCCAAGCAAAATAACAAAGATCGTGGGGAAAATGAACAGCACTAGCGGTAGCAGCATCTTGACTGGCGCCTTCATCGCCATTTCCTGGGCTCGTTGCCGACGCTTTTCGCGCATTGCCGCCGATTGGACCCGCAGCACATTGCCGATGCCTACACCGAGCTGGTCCGCCTGCACTAATGAAGTCGTAAAGACAGATACATCCTCAAGATTGCACCGATTGGCCATCGCCAACAGTGCACTGCGGCGCGGCACACCCACCCGCATCTCGTTGAGCAAACGGGTGAATTCTTCGACTAGGGCGCCTTTCATTTTTTCCGACAACTTGTGCAAGGCGCCGTCAAAACCGAGTCCCGCTTCCACGCTGACTGTCAGCAAATCCAAAACATCGGGCAAATCACGCACCATGCTGTGCCGCCGCGCTTTGATCGTGCGGTTCAACAAAAAGAACGGCAGGTAAATCCCCACCGCGAATGAATACAACGCAAAGGCAACCACTTTATTGGCTGCCGCATCGGCAGCCGTCGCTATCAGCACAGTAGCTACCGGTAATGCAATCCCGAGAAAAAAGCACAGCAATAAAAACTCATTCGCACCGATACCACCGATGCCGCCGGCCGCCGCCAACTTTTCTTCTACCATGAGGCGAATCGCTTTCGGCGTAAAACGAGTCAACCGCACTGCCAGCGAACCTGTCAGCGGGGATAGAATCCGCTGGGAAAACGGAGTTGCTAACTCCTCATCATAACCGTTACGGTTATCCATCAGCTTGTCCAGCGTCTTGAGCCGCATTTGCGCAGCTCCTGCCACCGGTGCATAGGTAATCAGCGCGACATAGGATAGGATAAAAACCGCGAGAAATGTCAACGCCGTAATCATCAGCAACATCGCAGTCAACTCCTCACTTGGGCCAGAATGTCTCGTTGGGCAGGTTGATTCCGTTCGACGACAGTTTGTCCAAAAACTTGGGCCGGATCCCCGTCGGCTTGAATCGACCAATGACCTTGCCCTGCTCATCACAGCCAGTCTGATCAAAAACGAAAATATCCTGCAAGGTGATGACCTCGCCTTCCATGCCTTGTACTTCGGTTAAGTGCGTGATTTTCCTGCTGCCATCGCGCAAACGAGACTGCTGCACGATCAAGTCGACCGCCGAAGCGATCTGTTCACGAATAGCCCGTACCGGCAAATCCATTCCTGCCATTAGCACCATCGTCTCCAGGCGGCTGAGCATGTCCCGCGGCGCATTAGCGTGTCCGGTTGTTAGCGACCCATCATGACCAGTATTCATTGCCTGCAACATGTCGAGCGCTTCGCCGCCACGCACCTCACCGACCACGATACGATCCGGACGCATCCGCAAGGAATTGCGGACCAGATCACGCATGGTTACGGCCCCTTTTCCTTCAATATTGGGCGGCCGGGTCTCCAGCGTCACCACATGATCCTGCCTAAGCTGCAATTCAGCGGCATCTTCAATCGTGATGATACGATCTTCCGCCGGAATAAACGATGACAATACGTTCAGCGTCGTGGTTTTGCCGGAACCAGTGCCGCCGGAAACGACGATGTTCAATTTTCCTTCTACGCAGGCATGCAACAGTTCTGCCATGTCCTTGGTAAGTGTGCCGAACCGGATCAGATCATCAACCGTAAAAGGATCCTTGGCAAATTTACGGATCGTGATTGACGGCCCTCTCAGCGCCAGCGGCGGAATTACCGCGTTGACACGGGAACCATCCGGCAACCGCGCATCCACCATCGGCGAACTTTCATCGATCCGTCGCCCCAGCGGCGACACAATTTTTTCGATGACATGCAAAACATGCGCATCATCGCGAAACCGAATATCGGTCAGCACCAATTTCCCCTTGCGCTCGGCGTAGACCTGATTGGGCCCGTTCACCATAACCTCGGACACGCTTTCATCTTTCAACAACGATTGGATCGGCCCATAGCCCGTCACTTCGTCCATGACTTCCGAAATAATCCGACTGCGTTCCGCCCGCGGCACTGGAATCGGTTCTTCATCCATACAGACATCGGCAATCTGGGTAACTGCCTCTTCCAGCTGCCGTCGCTCCAGATCGGCCATCCCCAGTTCGCCGACGATTCGTTTATGAATTTTACTTTTTAACGACTGAAACGGATCAGCCCGAAATGGCGAAGCAGGCTTGGTCCGCTCGCCGATTTTACTGGTTAGCGTCGATTCGTTTTTTTTGCGGCTTTCCAGCCGTTCAAGCAAAGACATCCGCCTCACCCCTTTTCTTGCCGTGATAGTTCATCGCAGCGCAAACACCGTCAACGAACTAGTTGAATCGTTCGCACACCAAAGTCAATCGTGGCGTCACTGCTGGTCTGGCCCGAACCAACATTCAAATCTTTGATAAATTTCCCCTTTGCGTAGTAGGTTTTGCCATAGCTACCTTTATATACTTTCTCCAGAAAAAAACCAACGAAACCAATAATTTTCATTGGCGTTCCCGACACCGTATTGCGCGGCAACATCGCTTCCACTACTGGAATCAGCATCACCCGTGGTTGACCGCCTTCGGCTTTTGTATAATCTGTATTGGCATCGCGAACTGTCCGGTCAAAAAAAGCATCTACCGACTCCTTGCCGCCGCTGGATGGTCCCAGGTACTTCACAGATTCGCCGACCTTGAAGGTTTTTTGGTAGCCCTGTTTCAAGTATTTGATATAGGTTGCAAAATCCGTGTTTTCAATCCCCACGTTCATATAGTCAAATTCATACTGCCCATATGGTTTGTTGGCATCGGGGATTCGCATCGTAAACGTGTTGACATGGTCAAAAACCTGAGTCTTGGGAATGACAAACGGAACGATCCAGGGCACGCTTGCAGCCACACTGACTTGCGCCTTCGATTTCTCGGCGACTAGCGACGAACTTTTTACAAAAATGCGCACCAGATATAGCGGTACGATACGTTTTATATCGACTTCGATACTGCGATTGTCGGCAGCAATGGTCACCGTCACCTGATCTGCCGGCTTGCCGTTGCGGTTCGCATATTCTTTCGCCATGACTTCGGCCTGATCCGGCTTTTTCGGCAGCTCCTGGGCGCCGGCCAGAGCCGCTGCATCAGCCGCCGCCGACAGTTCCGTTTTGGTCTTATACAACATCCCGATGTCAATCGCCAACGCGCCGAACCCCAGCAAGGCCGGCAGAACAAAGGCGGCCAACAATAAAACGCCGCCTCTTTGGTTACACAACAGCTTGGTCAGCATCTCCAGGCCTCCACTATTCGACTCTCATAATCGTTGTTCCCGACACCGGAAAAGGATTCTGGGGAAAGATTTGCGCAATCAACGGCGCCCGAATCGTTACCGGATTGGTCACCTGGACACTGACTGTCTGTCCCTTCACTCTGGCGGCAGGGGTAATCGTCGTAGTCAACTGACCCGTATTGATGCTCGCAGCTGAAGTATTCACCATCGTCACTGTTTCGGCATCTGTGCCGCCAAGCGCAGCCACCCGAGCGCCTTCGCGCGAAGCCGCCGTAACGATGAGATATTGGTGGAACACCAAACCAAATTCCATAATGCCAAGCAATATAAGAATAAACACCGGCAGGATCAAAGCAAATTCAACAATTGCCTGCCCGTGTTTTCGCTTTAATATAGCACGGATGTTACGCATCGCTTTTTCCTCCTGCGGCAAAAATCGCTAAAGCACTGGCCACTGATGACACAGTGGTTCAGGTTCATTGTAACACTTCGGACAGTGATTGTTTATCCTGCCGGGGTCTTAATTTCTATTGAGCAAACGGTCCCATTGAGTTTAGGCGGATGGTCCCGGTCAAAGCCCCCGCGACGATAACCTGTTAAAAAACAACTGGTGGTCTGATCGTTTTTCGATCAGACCACCAGTTGTTTCAACAGTTATGCTTAACCAGCCAAAACAACGTTGATGGCCAACGGCTGCAAAGAACTCGTCTGCGACAAAACAGCATCGCCGCCAACTATCCGGCCGTCTCGCGAGCTTGGCGGTTCCAGCGTAAATCGCTCCACTGCTTCTTTCAACTGATCGGCCAGTTGTCCCAGGGAACGGGCTGCTGCCGCCGTCTGTTGCAGCGAGGCGGATTGTTCTTCGATTGCCGCCGAAATGTTTTGCGTTCTGCCGGCGGTCGCTTCGCTTTCCAGCTCGATCTGTCGAATCGCATTGACAATTTTCTCGGTTTCGCCGGATAGTCGCGCCGCTGACGATGCAACGCGCTGCATTCTGTCACTGACAGCATCCACCGATGCGGCAATTCCGACAAACTCCCGATCCGCTTCCGTCACAACCTTAATCCCCGTACTGACACTGATTCGCGTCGCACCAACCAAATCGACCACCAGCGCCATGTCCCGGCTACTGTCGCTAATGGTTCCCACAATCAAGCGGGCCGCAGTCGCCGAACTCTCGGCTAATTTTTTGACTTCATCAGCCACTACGGCAAAGCCGCGCCCTGATTCGCCAGCGCGAGCCGCCTCGATTGCCGCATTCAATGCCAATAACTTTGTTTGTCCGGCAATCGAATCAATCGTACCGACAAAATTGTGAATTTGCCGTAACCCATTCGACAGACTGGCGACTGCTTTTTCAATCTGCAACGTACCAGACTCAATCCCGCTCATTTGTTTTACCGCATTGTCGGCTGCCTGTCGACCATTGCCCACAATCTGCCGAGTCGCTTCCGCCTCAGTTGCGGCAGCTTTTGCGTCAGCGGCCATTTCGCCAATTCCGCCGGCAATACTTTCCACCGCCATTTTTGCAGCATCAGCCTGAGCCGAGAGTTCATCGGCGCCTGCGGCCACTTCAGTCATATTTTGCGTTATATGTCCGGAAGCGCCGGCCGACTCGTCAGCTGCTTCGCCCAACTCGCCGCAGGCCTGATGGACCTTCCCCGCAGCCTGGTTGACCTGCAGCACCAAGTCATGCAACCGTTCATTCATCAGCTGGATTGCATCCATGATATCGCCGATCTCATCGTTATGACGATAGCCGAATGATTTATGCCGCAGATCGCCGGCAGCGATATCCTGCGATAATTCGGCAACCTGTCCCAACGGATGAGAAATTCTCCGCCACAACCAAGTTGTCATGGCGATCGCCAGCAAAATCACCAATGCGTTGAACAACAAAATCAGCTGATGGGTACTTTGCCCTGCCGCGATATTGTTTTCCAACCTCATGATCATCCGCTGGTTCAAAAACTTGATGAACGCCGTCATTTCTTGCCCAGCTTCTTCTGCTGATTTTTGACTTTCAGCCAGCAACAGCATCGCCGGAGCCGTCCCTTGTTGATCACGCACCCCCGCGGTGCTGCCGGAGGCCAGATGCCAGCGGTCGATGCTGTCCTTGACTTTTAGCAGTCCTTGTTTTCCTTCCGGCGTAATCAGATCTTTTTCCAGTGAATGCAAGATATTGCGTAACTTGACGCGCGAGTCTTCAAACCCTTCCTTGTATTGTGGCGCCCCTGTCATTACATAGGATTTCAGCGCCGACTCCTCTCCGGTCAGTTGTA
>JBGSKE010000254.1:0-2775 GCA_041741355.1 Negativicutes bacterium
GCCGGAAGTCACCGTCCATACATGGACGTCATGCACGTTGACAACGCCGGGAATGCTTTCCAGCGAAGCGATGATCGCGTCAATATCGGCGCCGGCCGGCGTCCCTTCCATCAAAATATGCAGCGACTGAGCGACAACGCCCCAAGCGCCCTTGAGAATCAACAATGCCACAACTACGCTGACAACCGGGTCGGCAATATACCAGCCATAGAAATACATGACCGCCCCGGCGAAAATCGCGCCGACCGAACCCAGCGCATCGCCGAGCACGTGCAGATAAGCGCTGCGCAGATTCAGATTATCCTTCACATCGCCCTGATGCAGCAGCACCCAGGCGCTGGCTAAATTGGCCAGAAGTCCGATGACCGCGATCCCCATCATCGGCAGACTTGCTACCGTCGGCGGCGCAAACAATCGGTGCCAGGCTTCCCAGGCAATCGCAATCGCGATTACAAACAAAGCCAGTCCATTGGCTAGCGCAGCCAAAATCTCCAGTCGCCGATAACCGTAACTTTTGCTGGGCGAAGCAGCCCGTTTGGCAAACCGGATTGCTAGTAGGCTCAGTCCCAGCGACGCCGCATCGCTGAGCATATGTCCGGCGTCCGACATCAGTGCCAGACTGTTGGTCAACCAGCCGCCGATCGCCTCCGCCACCAAAATAACAGCAGTTATGCCGAAGGCCCAGGCGAGGGCCTTGCTATTGCCCTCGCGCCGAAGTCCATGACTGTGTCCGCTATGATCATGTTCATGATCGTGGTGATTACATCCACTCATTTTTATCTACCCCTTAAAACCAAAATCCGCAGAACATGCCCAACATATAAGAAACTATAAATATATTAACGCGACCGGAATTTTTCCGCAACCCTTTGTTGACATCTTATATAAATATATTTTAATATATTATTAATGATATTTTTGAAAGGATCGTGATTACTATGACCGAGTGTTCCTGCTCATGTGGTTGCAGTGAAACGGAAAAACCCCGCTTGCTTTATGCTTGTTCCGGCGCAGCCGATGTGGGGCAAGTCGCCGACCTTGTCGCACGCCAACTCAGTCGCCAAAAATGGGGCGGCATGAGTTGTCTGTCCGGCATCGGCGCTGATCTGTCCGGTTTTATCGAATCAGCGCGTGAAGCCGACAATATTGTCATCGACGGCTGTCCAGTGGGATGCGGCAAAAAAATGTTTGAAAAAAACGGCCTGCCCTATAGCGAGTTTGTTCTGACCCAATTTGGCCTGGTCAAAGGCTCCAGTCCTGCCGAGCCGGAAGTGGTTGCGCGGATGGCGGAAGAGATAAAGGCAACCCGGCCATTATAGTGAGGTGCAAATTATGACATCCCGTGCGTTGGCCAAAATTTTTAAGGCGCTTGGCGATGAAACTCGCCTGGAAATCGTCAAAATGCTGGTGGGAAGAGAACGCTGCGTCTGCGCGTTTCTCTCCTGTTTCCCGATGAGCCAGCCGGCTATTTCTAATCACCTGCGTGTGCTGCGCGAGGCCGGCGTCGTGATTGATGCCCGGGATGGCCGCTGGATTTTTTACCGGCTCAATCCTGAAGCGTTTGCAGCCATCGAGCAACTGTGCCGCTTGACGATCTCCACAGAATCTCCTGAACGCATCGATCCGCTGGCAGAGCCGTGCGCCTGCCCTAAACCGAAGGAGGAATCAGCATGAGAAAAAAAATCGAAGTTCTCGGTACCGGCTGCGCTAAATGCAACAAATTAGAAGAAAACGCCAAAAAAGCCGTGGAGCTCTCCGGCGCCGATGCCACAGTAAGTAAAGTGACCGATATAAGTCAAATCACTGAATACGGCGTAATGATCACCCCAGCGCTGGTAATTGACGGCAAAGTCAAAGTGGCGGGAAAAATCCCCGCCGCCGAAGCGATTGCCGAGTGGCTGAAATAAGTGATATTGCACTAAAAAGACTCCGGCGAGGTAATTTTCGTCGGAGTCTTTTTTTATCGACTGCTACCACCAAAAAAAACATTATAACGATCGCTACTTGCATTTTTCTGCAGTACGTTCTATTATAAACATATAATCGTTTAAGCAATTATACAATTATGCTATTTGAATCGGGGGGGTATTATGGAAAAGCTGCTGGACGTGTTAAAGTCGCTGTCAGACGAAACGCGACTACGGATTTTGAACCTACTCTATGAACAAGAACTCTGTGTCTGTGATGTCATGGAAACCTTGCAGATCTCGCAAGCAAAAGCGTCGCGGCATTTAATCTATTTAAAAAACTCCGGCCTCGTAAAAGACCGCAAAGATGCCCAGTGGGTCAATTACACGCTTACCCGTGATGAGCGGTTTCTTTTCATCGATCATCTGGTGCACGGCACGCTGCGAAACATCGACCTCTATCAAAAAGACCTGGCGAACCTTGCCCGCTGCCTGAAGCAAAAAACGCCCCGCGCGGCGCGCTAAGTCTAAAGCTTATTATTAAATGCTAGGAGATGCTCTAATGATGATCATACTGGAATGGTTAAACAATCAACTGCTCAAAATGGACTGGCTTTCCTCTCTGGTTACATTACTGGTCGAACAGGGATTTGGCCTCAGTACCAAGGAAAATCTCGGCGGCAGTATTCACTTTTTCATCTATGATGTGGTGAAAATTTTCATCCTGCTGTCGGTACTGATCTTCGCCATATCCTATGTGCAAAGCTTCTTTCCGCCAGAACGGACGCGGAAAATTCTTGGACGTTTTAGCGGAATATCCGCCAACATCCTAGCTGCTTTACTTGGCACGGTCACGCCGTTTTGCTCC
>JBGSKE010000255.1:0-9631 GCA_041741355.1 Negativicutes bacterium
TTTTGATCCTGAAATTTCTAAGTGAAATGGGTAGTTTCTATTAGTGCTGGTGATTGGGCAAACCATTACCATGCCAGTTTTCTCATTAAACAAATCGTTGCTGATTACTAAAGCCGGTCGCCGTCCCGTTTGTTCGTGGCCGCTGTTCGGGTTGAAGTCCATAGTGACGATGTCCCCTTGACGAGCAGAATAAGGAATCATGATTAGAAAATCTCCTTGCCGACAGGATTTCCGGTATCCCATTCTTCACAAGCAACTTCACCGTTGTAATTCTGGAAAAGTTCCTGCAAACTACGGTGCTTTCGCTTGTCAATTTTATGAATTACGATCCGATCGGGCTCGGCCACGATTTTTACCGCACAACTGGCTGATAAACCGGCAGCAGTCAAAATGTTTTTTGGTAAACGAATACCCTGGCTGTTTCCCCATTTTTGGATTGAAGTAATCATCTGTATCGCCTCCTGCTTACCCCAAGTATATACTTTGTATATCCGTAATTCAAGTTTCTCAAACAAAATTATTTTGCCCGATTTTAAAATCTTTTCAAAAAACACTTAAGAAAACAAAACTCTATTCCGATAATCAGATTGAGAGCCAATAGAATCTTTTTTCAAACCTTCCGGCGGCCACTGGAAAAAGCGAAGAAAGACAATGGCGGCGCTCACAGCACGGGCAAGGACGTCCGTGACTAAACTTCAAGGAAGAAGGGAAAAACAGTGATTATCAATCACAACTTGCCGGCTCTAAACGCGTATTTTACTCTCCAGTCCAACAACAACAACGTATCCCGTAACCTGCAAAAACTGTCCTCGGGTCTCCGGATCAACCGGGCCGCCGACGACGCAGCCGGTCTGGCGATTTCCGAAAAAATGCGCAGCCAAATCCGCGGGCTCGACCAAGCCACCCGGAATGCGCAAGATGGTATCTCGCTGATTCAGACCGCTGAAGGCGCCCTCAACGAAACCCACTCGATCCTGCAGCGTATGCGTGAACTGTCGGTACAGGCAGCCAACGATACCTACACATCGAGTGACCGCCAAAATATCCAGGCGGAAATCGACCAACTGACATCCGAAGTCGACCGGATCGCCGGCACGACCCAGTTCAACGGCAAGAGCCTGTTGGATGGGTCTACTTCTGCATTGGTTTCCAGCGATAAACTGACCACCAAGATCTTCATGCGCGATGGCCTGCGGGTTCTTGACCAATTCGGCCAAAAAGCCGCTGGCGGCGGCAACTACAAACTGGACATTCAGGCGGAAGTCGGTGTGGCGCAAGTTCAAAAATCCGATATCTTCAAAGTGAAGCATGCACAGTCGACTGAAACAACCGCGATTGCCAGCTCGAATTATTGCGATGGACGAGTCGCAAATGCCCAAGTTTGCGTTATTGCAGGAACCAGTACTTGTAATGATGCCATGTCTACTTTGAACATCACGTTTGACTTCGGCGGAGGCTGCACCTATACGGTTATTGATGCGGACCTTAACGGTAGTAGTGCGACGACCTTGGCGACGCTGATTCGTTCTGACGCCAATTTGTCTACCCGGATTTGCGCGACTAATACCGGTACCACCCTGTGCCTGATTTCCAAGACGGCGGGTCAGGACTTCACGATCACCGCGACAATGTGTAACAACGTAACCTTATGTACGGCTTGCGACACCGGCACTTTCCGCTTTGGCGGCATGGTGACGGCTTGTTACGTTGCGGACCAGGTTTGCACGGTATCCTTTACAACCAACAATTCTTGCTACGCCTGCGTGGGTGTAACCAACGGAACTTGTACCACCAACAACATCTTCACGACGCAAACGACCAAGAACGTGACGGGAGTCGCCATGACCAGCGCTATGAAAGAAGGCACCTACGGCGTGAATACCTGTCGTACATTGGCAGTAGTGGCGACCGCCGTATCCTGTATTGGCGGATATTATAGTTGCACTGGCATCAATATGGTGTCGGCAATCACTACCGACAATTCCTGCACGGGTATCAACACTTCCAGCTTGTTTGTGGTTGATAGCGTTTGTCAGACTTCCTGCACGGCAATGGTCAGCTATTTGACACATGGTATCAATAAAACAGGCTGCAACATCGACAACGCCACATGGACTACAGTATGCGTTACTTTGTCGGCAAACAACTGGATTGAGTTGGGAACTGGTCTGGGTTGCGTTCAGTTAAATCTTTGCGCGGCAACCACAGTCAAGGCCTGTGATAAAGCAGTGATCAATACTGCGGCGGCTACTGCGGCAACCGATTCAGCGGTCATTATGACTTGCAGCAGCGACGGTGGCGCAACATTTACCTGCTTCGCAACGTTTGCGTTTAATACGGCCCGTGTAGACCGCAACAGCGTTGATCTGAAGTTCTTCCAGGTGGATAACCTGAAAGGGGCTTACAGTGATGCATCACTTACCGTGACGACCGATACCTTCATTCACGACGAATCCAATGCGGCTACATTTACGGTTGCCAAAACTACGGTGGCTGATGATAGCACGATTGGTTGTATCGCCGGACTAAATACCAAGCTGTACGATGTCGATAAATTCTGGGATGCCAGCGGCAATTTCATCCTGGAAAATCCCCAGACGATCAGCATCGTGCAAGGTGACGGGAAAGAAACCAGTATTACGATTACCGGTTCCGACACTTTCGGCAGTGTGCGCGACAAACTGAATGCAGCAATTGCAGACGGTCTCGGACAAGCCGCTATCGTTGGAACAGAGAATGAGGATAAGTTCGTGTCTTTTGTCACCGACCCTTGCACATCCGGACTGGAAGCGGTCAAAGGAACTTTCGTGATCCGGTCCGCCGTCGCCGGCGCCGCAGGCGAATTTACCTTCGTTGGCGATGACAATGTGATTGGCGCGCTCAGTCTGACTACAATCCAGAAAGCTTCCAACAACAACTTCTATGTGGACGTTACGGAAGCCCATAAACTAACCAGTGTAGCAACCTGCGTCAAATTGTCGGACAATAACCTTATCGGAATTGTGCACGAAAATGTTGACGTACAGTTCGCTGCCAATACCGGCGTGACAACCTGTTGGGATGCCACAGCCAACACCTTTACCTTCTCCGGCGGCGCAACCAATGCCTGCGAAACTTTCGTCCACTTGGCCGACCGGACGATGGTACTGCAAATTGGCGCCAATCAAAAACAGGATATTGGCATCGGTATCGGCAACATGGGAACTGCATCCCTCGGTATCGACAACATCCAGGTTACCAGCAACGAACTGGCAAACCGGGCGATCGGCAAGATTGACCTGGCGATCAATCGGGTATCCAGCCAACGTGCTACCCTCGGTGCGGTGCAGATCCGTATCGACCACACCATCAACAACCTGAGTGTTGCTTACGAAAACCTGACGGCAGCCGAATCCCGCATCCGCGACGTCGACATGGCGAAACAGATGATGGAATTCACCAAGTACAACATCCTGAGCCAGGCGGCGACCGCCATGTTGGCCCAGGCCAACCAACTGCCGCAGAACGTTCTGCAATTGCTCCGGTAAAACTCATCCCCCGAGAGCGCCGATTTCGTCGGCGCTCTTTTCTTTTTTGCCATTTTTTACGATATACTATTTGTATGCTAGAGGATTTTGGAGAGCAGGAGGCGAACCGATGAAATATCCGGATGAATGGCAAGGCACAATCCCCGAAAGTTTGCACCAAGTGAAAGCCGGTCAAGGGCAGGTTACCATAAACTCCTTCCATAGCTTGGCCTGGGTGGAGCATTTTGGTTTTCCGGTCTGGAAGCCGTTTGAAAAATTGCAGGTTCATGATGTTGCCTGTGGTACTGGCGAAAGCGCCATTGTATCGGCGCTGGTTCATACGGGCGCACAATATTTGCTGACTGATTTTGACTCGCAGTCGTTAGCCCAAGCAAAGGAATATGCGGCACAGCTGGGACTGAGTAATGTGCGTTTTGCGACCGGTGCAGCCGGGAAGGACGGCGAGGCGGAAGTCGAACCCGATGCTGAAACCGAGCTGGCCGACATTATTCTGTGCACCCGCCCGTTGAATCAGCTCAACGATTTTCCTGAGCAGCTCAAAAAATGGGTGACACAACTGGCGCCTGGCGGCGTGATCGAATTGCAGTGTGATACTGACCCGGTTTCCAATGGGATTAAAGCGGCGCGGGAACGGATCAATCACCGCATCGAAATAGAAAACCAGACTTTGGTCGATTCGGCCTGGGTCGAGCTACAGTCCTCAGAAAAACCAGGAGAATGGACGATTCCGTTCTTGACAACGCTGGTGGAGAGTGCGGGGTTAAAAATACTCGCGTTTCTGCATCCGCAGATGTATGATCCCCGGGTTTATTTGCCGGAAGCCGGAGAGCTGTTGCAACAAAGATTGCAGGGATCTTCTTTGATCGAACAGGCGACGCTGGCGGAAATATTGGCTGGCGGGATTCGCAGGCATACGATCTTGTGCGTGCCGTTTGATGACAAGCGGCGGATGCCGGTGCTGGACGATGCGAATTTGCGCTCACTGATTCCGTTTCGCTCGCCCTACGCTGAGCTGAGGCGTGAAAGCGGACAAGTGTTTTTCCAGGTGGAGCGTTGGGCGCTGCCAATCAATGATGCAGTGCCGATGGGCGAAGTCTGTGCGCCGGAATCGATGGCGGCGATTTATTCTGCTATCGATGGCAAAAAAACGTTTGAACAGTTGCATAGGCGGTTTTTACCGTTGCCGTGGGACGTTTTCCTGCATTTTATGAAGCTGCTCGCGGAAAATGGTTTGCTACATCTGCACAGGGAGGAAAAATAATATGGAAATGTTGGACCAAATTGATGCAGTGGAACGGCACCTATTCCAGTACGAGATTGCCAAAGCCGGCAAGTTGCTGACCGATACGGTGACGCATCTGGCGGCGGTTTCTGCCGGATTGCCGGTTGAAAAGACAAAAACCTTCAATGCCATTTTGGAATATTTAAATCTGGGAATGCAAAACGGCGATTATCTGTTTGTCGCCGATGTGTTGCATTACGAATTGAAGCCGTTTTTGCGGCAGTCATTGAGCTGACGGGAGGATTTTTGCATGCCGAAGATGAGAAAAAAGGTATTGGAACACCCCAAAGCGATGAATCCGGCCAATGCACCGGAGTCGCTGGAAACTGCGATGCAGCGGTTTTCCCGTGGCCTGTCGGCGGAACAGGCATTGGTTTCGGTGACTATCGAAAGAGTTGACGGACAGGCCAACTATATTGTTGAGGCTGGGCAAGCCCGCTGCTTTTTGCACAGTGCCTATGACCGCGCGCATGAGATGCGGGAACTGTTCCGTGATGTTTCGCCGGCGACTCAGATTTTGGTGCTGTATGGTTTTGGCATGGGTGACGCGATCGTCTGGGCCGGCGAGAATTTGCCTGAGTTGGAACGGGTTATTGTCATTGAACCTTCGCCGCAATTGATGATAAGCGCTCTGAAATATCCGGGTGTTGTCGATAAACTGAAAAAAGTGCCAATCGTTGATTTTGTTGTGAACAAGCCGGTGAAAGAAGCGGCGGAGTTCATGATGGGGCGGATGGAACAGGATTTTCACAAGAAATACGCGTTTGCGTTCCATATGGCGCATCGGTCCTTGTTCAAAGGCTATTACGAGGAGTTCAGCGAACAGGTTTTGACCTACTTCCGCCGCACCGGCGTGGGGATTCGTACTGTTGAGGCAAATATTTTTGTTAAAACCCAAAACATCCTCAACAACCTCAAAGCGAAAAGCGTCAATATCGACGAATTGCTGCGCCACCTGAAAGGCCGGCCGGCGATTATGGTATCCGCCGGACCATCACTGGACAAAAATATTCATCTGCTGGAAAAGGCAAAAGAAAAAGCGTTTGTCATTGCGGTCGGCAGTGCGATTAAAATTCTCTACAACAAGGGGATCCGGCCGCATGCCCGGGCTGCGTTTAGTCCGCATCCGGATGAAAATACGGTTTTTGACGGGATCGCCAATTTCGAAGATATTCCGCTGGTTTATTCGAATACGCTCGATTATCTGGTCGTGAAAAATTATGATGCGCCGAAAGCCAGAATGGTTATGGATTCGGACCCGATTACCCGTCATTTGTACAATATGGGCGGCATCCCCCATACGCTAGTCGGTAGCGGCGGCACGATCGCCAACGTCACCTTTGACCTGCTCTGTCGGGCCGGCTGCTCGCAAGTGATTTTTACCGGCCAGGACATGTGCTATACCGATTTGAAACTTTACGCCGATGGATCCTGGTCCGATCCGCGTTTTGCTGCGGCCTCGCAAGGCATGATCAAGGAAAAGAATATTTATGGCGAAGAAGTGTTTACTTCAGCTGCTTTTACCGGTATCCGGCAAGATTTTGAATCGGCGCTTACCCATTATCCGCAACTGACTTTCTGGAATGCAACCGAAGGCGGTTTGCCGATTGCCGGCGCGCCAGCCAAACCGCTGCAGGATGTGCTGGATGCAATCCCGGAAACATTTGACTTTGACGCGATGCTGCAACAAGTGTTTTTCCAGCAGGCCGAGACGAGCAGTGAGTCGGTAGCCCTAGATGCGGCAATGAAACAGACTCTGACCGAAGTGAGGCAGATCATTGAAATCAATGAGCGGCGCAAAGCGGCGATTGAAACTGCCTATGGCGACGGCAAGAACAACTACCGAATCTTGCGGGAACTCGACAAGTTGCAGTCCTATGATGCGGAATTGTTGCAGGTACCCTATTACCAACAGGTTGTCCAGTTTGAAATTGCCACGCCGCTCACCGTAATTCAAAAAGCTTATCAATATACCGGTGACGATGTGGTGAAAAAAGTTCATTCCCGGTTGAATATTCTGCATGGCACCGCAAAAAAACTCGACGAGTATGCCGGATTTGTCAATGAGACGCTGTCGCAGCAGGTTCAGGAGGATTAGAAAAATGGGCTTACGGTTGTGTTCACGTTGCGTGACGCCGGAAACGCACGAAACGATCTTTTTTGACCAGGAAGGCGTTTGCAACGTCTGCCGGCAACAGGAGTATAAACAGGAAAAAATCGATTGGGCCGTGCGGGAAAAAGAATTGCATGCCCTGTTAGACAGCTATCGCGGTCAAGGCGACTATGACTGCATCGTGCCGTTCAGCGGCGGCAAGGACAGCACCTATACGCTGTATGCATTGGTGCGGGAATATGGCATGAAGCCTTTGGTGGTATCATTCGACCATGGGTTTTACCGACCGACGGTGCAGGAAGGGAAACTGCGGACCTACCGCCGTCTGGGCGTCGATGTGCTGCAGTTCACGCCGAGTTGGCATGTTGTAAAGCAACTGATGCTGGAGAGCCTGAAACGCAAGGGTGATTTTTGCTGGCATTGTCATACCGGCATTTTTGCCTATCCGATGCAGGTGTCGGTGAAATACAAGATCCCGTTGGTGATATGGGGCGAGCCGAGCGCCGAATACACTTCCTACTATTCCTATGATGACGGACCGGAACAGGTCGATGAAGAACGGTTCAACCGTTTTGTCAATCTTGGTATCACAGCGGAAGACATGGTTGGCATGGTCGGGCGAGGAATCACGCCCCGCGATCTGGCGCCATTTACCTATCCGAAACTGCGCGACCTGAAAGCGATCAATTCACGGTCTTTTTGTCTGGGCAGCTATATCCCCTGGGATGTCAAAAAGCAGTCCGACCTGATCAAACGAGAGCTGGACTGGCGCGAAGAAGCGGTCGAGGGTGTGCCGCCGGAGTATGGCTATGAAAAAATCGAGTGTATGTTCCAGGGCGTTCGCGACTACCTGAAATATATCAAACGCGGGTATGCACGGGTTTCGCATCTGGCCAGCATCGATATCCGCAATGGCCGGATGTCGCGGGAAGCGGCGCTGGAGTATGTAAAAAAATATGAAGGCAAAAGACCGGCCAGTCTCGACATTTTCCTGGAATATCTGGAAATCACCGAGGCGGAGTTTAATGAGATCGCTGTCAGCCAACTGGTGTATCCCAATGAGTGTGAGCCGACCAAACTGGAAAAAGGCGCCGAACTGTGGGATCAGAAACTCTGGTTCCGTGATCCGGCGGCAGGGAGCGAACAGCGTTGATTGCGATTGTCGACTACGGGATGGGAAATCAGCACTCGGTGCTGAATGCACTGCGCTATTTGGGCGTCGAAGCCGAGGTGACGGCAGACCCGGAAAAAGTCTGCCGGGCCGACCGGGTGATCTTGCCCGGGGTCGGCGCTTTTGGCGCGGCGATGGAAAACCTGAACCGATCCGGCCTGCGCGCGGCAATGAATGAAGCGGTGCTGCAGCGGGGCCGGCCATTCCTGGGGATTTGTCTGGGCATGCAGCTGGTTGCGGCCCGGGGCACGGAAAAGGGCCTGTTCGACGGACTGGGCTGGATTCCCGGCGAAGTCCGCCTGATGGCGCCGACCGATCCCGATATTAAGCTGCCGCATGTCGGTTGGAATGACATCGTAATAGAACGGAATCTCCCGCTCTTTCAAGGATTGAAAAAGGAGCGGGCCTTCTATTTCGTTCACAGCTATGCACTTTGTCCGCAGGACCCCGCCCATGTTGCGGCAACCTGTGAATACGGCGGCTCGTTTGTCGCAGCGGTTTATCGGGACAATATCTTTGCCACCCAGTTTCATCCGGAAAAGAGCCAGAAAAATGGCCTGACCATTCTGGAGAATTTTGCCGAATGGGAGGGCGGATCATGCTGAAACAGCGGATTATTCCCTCGCTGCTGCTCAAAGACGGGCGGATGGTCAAAGGAAAAAACTTCGGCAACTTTCGCGATGTCGGCGACCCGGTCACGGCTGCCAAAGTCTACAATGCGCAGAAAGTCGATGAGTTGATGTTTCTCGACATCCGGCCGACGGCCCAGAGCCGCGAACAAGTCCGCGAGATCATCCAGGCGGCGGCCTGCGAATGTTTTATGCCGTTGACGGTGGGCGGCGGAGTCCGCACGGTGGAGGATGTTCGCCATTTGCTGACGATCGGCGCTGATAAAGTGGCGGTGAACTCGGCGGCGGTGCGGACGCCGGAACTGATCCGCGATGCAGCCGAACTGTTTGGCGACCAGTGCGTGGTGGTGAGCGTAGATTACCGGTTGAATCAGGCTGGACAGCGAACGGTCTGGATTGACTCAGCCATGACCGATACAGGGCTTGATCCGCTGGAACACGTAAAACGCTGCGTGACGCTGGGCGCCGGTGAAATATTGCTGACCAGCATCGACCAGGAAGGCACGCTGGAAGGCTATGACTTTGACTATCTGGATGAAGTGGCCCGGGCGGTGCGGGTGCCGGTGATCGCCTCCGGCGGCGCCGGACGGCTGGAAGATTTTTATCGGGCGCTGACGACGACCAAAGTATCGGCAGTGTCGGCCGCCAGCATTTTTCATTTTACCGACCAGAGTCCGATCAAGGCGCGGTTTTTCTTATCGAATAGCGGCGTGAATGTGAGGGTGTAGCGCGATGCTCGAGAGTGAACGACTATTGCTCAGACCTATTGAATTGACGGATGTGAATGAGGCTTACCGGACCTGGATGAATGATCCGGCAGTAATGCAGTATACGGAAAGTCGGTTTCAGACGCATTCGCTGGAGCAGATCCGCGAATATGTGCGATCGGTTCAGGCGGATGCCAGCAGC
>JBGSKE010000256.1:0-10905 GCA_041741355.1 Negativicutes bacterium
GCATGAATGGAAAGAAAACTGTACTCGACCGAACTAGCCGGCATTAAGCAATTGACGCTTGAAATGGGACGGAAAACCATTGATGCGGTCAAGTTCGCCACGCAGGCGCTTATAAGCAATGATTCGGATACCGCCGGCAAAGCGCGCAGTCTGGAAAAGGAAGTCGATGTATTGTATCGACAGATTGATGACCGCTGCATCGTCAGTATCGCTACCCAGCAACCGATGGCCGGCGACCTGCGATTTCTTGTTTCGACGCTGAAAATTGCAACTGAAATTGAACGGATTGCCGATTACGCCAACAACATAGCCAAGATGGTGCAACGTAAGTTCTCCAGTGAAGATATGTCGCCGACCGAATCGTTAAAACCGGCTGTCGATATCATGTCCCGCGAAGCAATCAGTATGCTCACAGAGGCGCTCGAAGCGTATGAAAAAAACGATTCGGATCTGGCCGCATTGGTGCCCAAACGCGATGCTCTGGTCAATCGCCTGAACAAAGATCTGTTTCGCAATATCCTGGCCATGGCTACCGTTAAGAAGTACGCCAACGAATTGGCAATGGATTTCCACACGGCAGTGCGCTATATCGAAAGGGTTGCCGACCGTTCCGGCAATATCGCGGAATATGTTTATTATGCCGTAACTGGCTATCGTTTCCCAGATAACAAAAAGTAAATGGCGGGCATTTTGAAGTGAGGGGAGGCCGGAGCCTTGCCTATGGACTGGATACTTGGCGAACTGATGGATGTCCTGCGTCTGGTGATTGCCGCAATTCTAGGCGGCGTTGTTGGTTTGGAGCGTCAACAGCGGCATAAATCGGCTGGACTACGCACCCATATTTTGGTTAGTCTGGGCTCTTGCCTGGTCATGGTGATCTCGATCAAAATCTACACCGGCGTGCAAGGATTGACCAATGCCGATCCGGCCCGTTTGGCGGCGCAGGTAGTCAGCGGGATCGGGTTTCTTGGCGCTGGTACCATCATGAAAGAAGGACTGACCATCAAAGGACTGACTACAGCAGCCAGCCTATGGGTGGTTGCGGGGGTCGGTTTGGCGGTGGGCGGCGGCTATTATGTTGGCGCTGTGGCGACAACGGTTTTGTCAGTGCTGGCGCTGACTTATTTGCCGCGCTATGAACGTCTTTACGGTTGTGGTCCTTCTCAGGTCGCGATGATCGTCAAATCAATTGATAAACCGGGGCAGATCGGTCGGGTTGGTTCTTTTCTCGGTACAAAAAATGTGGCGATTTGTGATATCAAGATTGATGAGGTTGGCAAAAACGAAATTCATGTATCGGTTATCGTCGATATCACCGATCGTCGAATTTTGCCAGATATTCTGGAAGGTTTGAAGGCAATTGAGGGTGTAAGCGACGTCTGGCTGGAATAGATAGATGCATGCAGCAGGAATTGATCGTTTCGGAGAGAAAATAAGGGAGAGGGTTTTGCGGTCGCTGATCCGGCCGAGGGGATAAACAGGAACAAGAAAAGGTGAAAGGATGGGATAGTGGGATGAGGAAAGCAACAGTAGTCTTGGTGCTGGTGGTGTTTGCCATCGCAGCCATGGTCGCAGGATGCGGCGGCGGGGATAAAAAGCCGGTCGAACAACCCAAGGCAAAAGGACCTTCAGGGACATTGATGATTTATACGTCAATTTATCCTGACATCGTCGAATTGGTAAAACCGGCAATTGCCAAGAAGTTCCCGGACTTAAAGGTGAACTGGTTCCAAGCCGGTTCGGAAAAGGTTATGGCCAAGTTGGCAGGAGAAATTGAAGCGAAAAAGGTGCAAGCTGATGTATTGCTGGTGGCGGATCCAGCATATTACCTAACCCTGAAGGACAAAGGTCTTTTGATGAAGTACGACTCGCCGATGCGTAAAGATATCACCGGAAATAAAGACACGGAAGGATTTTGGACAGGGGTTCGCATCAATGCCATTGTAATGGCTTACAACACCAAAAATGTCAAGCCGGAAGAAGCGCCTAAGAAATGGACGGATCTGTCTGACCCGAAATGGAAAGGTCGCATTGCAATGGCAAACCCGTTGTTGTCGGGAACGGCATACGTTGGCGTTGGGGCATTGGCCCAGAAATATGGCTGGGAATTCTTCGACAAGCTAAAAGTCAACGGAATCAAAGTTGAATCCGGCAATACTGCGTTGCAGAACAAACTAATCCAGGGCGAATATGATGTGGTCATTATTCTGGAAGAAAATATTCTCAAAATGTCTGCCAAAGGGGAACCGGTAAAAGTTGCCTACCCTGCGGATGGAGCGATCGTAAATCCGAGTCCGATCGCCATTTTCTCCAGCAGCCAGAATCCAACGGCCGCCAAGGCGCTGACGGACTGGTGGTTGTCGAAAGAAGGCCAGGAAATGGTAGTTAAGGGATGGATGCATTCGGTGCGTGATGATGTGGCTGCGCCCAAAGGCGCGCCTGCTTTGAAGACCCTGATGCCTACCGCATTGAAAATTGACTGGAACCAACTGGCGAAAGAAAATGAAAAAGTGAAAGAACAATTCAGATCCCGGGTATTGGAAAAGAAATAACTGACGTAGTTATCCCAAAGCAGGCGGAGGTGGAGCAATTACTCCACCTCCGTATAATGCCAGTATGCAGGGGGTTTGTTCGTGGGAAAAAAATGGCTTCCCCAATGGGACACCAAATGGATATTGATTCTTTCGGCGGTGGCTTCATTGGTCGTGTTTGTCGTATTGCCGATGCTTTTTTTGGTCTATAAGAGCTTCATCATCAATGGGACTCTGGATATAAAGCATTATCAAACAGTATATAGTAAAGCCGTAAACTGGAATGCGTTGAGTAATACGCTCAAGGTTTCTCTGTATTCTACAGCACTGTCTGTGTTGATTTCGTTTCCTTTAGCCTGGTTGATTGGGCGTACTGATTTACCGTCGAAGGGTTTCTTTCGCACTTTGTTTGTAGCAACGTACATGATTCCCCCTTATGTGGGCTCGATTGCCTGGATTCAACTGCTGAATCCGCGGGTCGGTTATGTCAACAAATTTTTGGTCGAGACTTTGCATTTGGCGGAAGCGCCATTTAACATTTACTCCATGACAGGTATGGTATGGTGCTTGACTCTCTTTTATGCACCGTTTGCTTTTATTACGATTTCTCGGGCGATGGAAAAAATGGACCCAACACTGGAAGAGGCTTCTCGGGTTTCCGGCGCCTCGCCGTTGCGAACCCTCTGGAACGTGACGATTCCATTGATGTATCCGAGTATCCTGGCTGGAGGAATACTAGTATTCATTGGCGTCGCCTCCGCTTTCGGCACACCGTCGATTATCGGCATGCCAGCTAATATCGAAGTATTGACAACCCGTATCGTCACCTATATTTATATGGGCGATACCAAAGGGATTCAAGAGGCAACCGCATTGGCCGTATCCTTGATGTTGGCGGCGAATGGCCTGCTTTATCTATCCATGTTCGGCTTGGGCAAGAAGGAATATGTCACGATCGGCGGCAAAAGTACACGTCCTAATCTAGTGGAACTCGGCAAATGGAAGTGGCCTGCATTTTCCGTCGTTATGGGCTATGGCGCTATTTCAGTCTTTTTACCGATCAGTTCAATCCTTGTAACCTCATTGATCAAATCGATGTCCCGACCAATAACATGGGATAACCTGACATTGTCAACCTGGAAGGCTGCGATGGAAAACAGTCAATATACGGAACCGCTAATGAACAGCTTCATTTTGGCAATCGGCGCTGCGACCATCGCCACGATTATCGGCATTTTTATTGCATACTTGCTGATGAAAACAAAGGCCAAAGGACGGAAAATTCCTGACGCATTGGCGACTCTCGGCGGGGCAACCCCTGGCATCGTTATTGCGTTGGCCCTAATAATCACTTTTTCCGGCAGTTTTGGACTAAACTTGTACTCGACCATGACGATTCTGATCGTCGGTTATGTCGTCAAATATCTGACGATGTCGGTTCGGACGATTTCCGCTTCGCTCAGCCAGGTGCATCCTTCATTGGAAGAAGCCGCACTGAATTCCGGCGCCAGTTGGCTGCAGTCGCTGCGAGATATCATGTGGCCACTGATTCGACCGTCGGTAGTGGCGGGATGGTTTTTGGTGTTCATGCCATCTTTTTATGAACTGACAATGTCGATTATTCTCTACGGCTCACAGACTAAAACAATCGGCGTGTTGCTGTATGAACTCCAAACCTATGCCGATCCTCAAGACGCATCAGTGTTGGCCGTAATCATCCTCTTGATCGTTCTGGTCGGAAACCTCGCTCTGCGTAAGGTTTCGCGCGGCCAGATCGGGATTTGACCTGAAAGGAGCCAGGATTGTGGCAGATGTAAAAATCACTTCCGTAACCAAGAAATTCGGTGATGTCTTCGCAGTAAACAATTTTAACGCGTTAATCAAGGACGGAGAGTTTGTTTCCATTTTAGGACCATCCGGCTGTGGCAAGACCACCATGCTGCGGATGATTGCCGGCTTTGAACGGGCAACTGAAGGCGAAATCGCGATCGGCGACCAGGTCGTCAGCAAGATTAGCGAGGGGATTTTCGTGCCGCCGGAAAAACGTCATATCGGCATGGTCTTCCAGTCTTATGCCGTTTGGCCGCACATGAATGTCTTTGACAATGTGGCCTACCCATTGAAGATTCAGAAGGTGCCGACAGACAAACTGAAAGAACGGACCGAGCAGGCGCTTGATCTGGTTCACTTGGCAGAATATGCGGCGCGGTTCCCCAACCAGCTGTCAGGCGGGCAACAGCAGCGTGTTGCATTGGCGCGGGCGCTTGTTGCCGAGCCGAGCTTGCTGCTGCTCGACGAACCACTGTCCAATCTCGACGCCAAGCTGCGGGAAAGCATGCGGTTTGAAATCAAGGACCTGCAGAAAAAACTCGGCATCACCGTTGTGTATGTTACGCATGACCAGGCGGAAGCGATGGCGATGTCGGACCGGATCGTCGTCATGCACAAAGGGGTCATTCAACAAGTTGATGAGCCGATTCGCGTCTATGAACATCCTGCGAATCCCACGGTAGCCGATTTCATCGGCCTGGTTAACTTCCTGGAAGGGGAGGCCGCTGCAGGACAGATCAAATTCAAGGCGCTGGACTGTTCTATTCCGGCGCAGGTTTCTTTTGAAGGGCCGGCCCGGGTCGCAGTTCGACCGGAGCATATCCGGATTTCCAAAACAGACGGTTATTTGCGCGGCAAACTGGTCAACAAGTTTTACCTGGGCGATTCCACAGACTGCCGGGTATTGGTTGGCGACACTGAGTTGCGGGTGATTGACCGGGGCGCTGCCTTTGCCGAATATAGCGACGGCGAAGATGTATTCCTCAGTTTCGGTCATGTGATGGCGTTTCCCAAATGAGTTCACTCGCAGAAATCCGGTTGTTTTTGCTGGACATGGATGGCACTGTTTATCTGGGGAGCCGGCTGTTGCCTGGTTCCCTCGATTTTTTACAGTATCTTGCGCGCACGGGGCGGGATCACCTGTTTTTGACCAATAATTCATCGCGTAATGCGAATTATTACGCCGAAAAGCTAACCCGCCTCGGTTGGCCGGCCAAGCCGGAGGAAGTGCTGACTTCCGGTGAGGCGACGGCTCTGTATCTAGGCGGTCTTAAGGCGGCAGCGCGGATTTATCTGCTGGGTACGCCGGATCTGGAGCAGGAATTTGTCGAGCATGGATTCGTGTTGACCGATAATCAACCTGATTATGTGGTTCTGGGCTTTGACATGACCCTGACCTACGAAAAATTGGTGCGGGCCTGCGATCTGGTCCGTTCCGGCGTGCCATTCATAGCCACGCATCCCGACTTCAACTGCCCGACCGAAACCGGCTACATCCCGGACTGCGGTGCGATGATCGCCCTGATCACGGCGTCGACGGGAGTGAAGCCCCAGGTGATCGGCAAACCCAATCGGGAAATCATTGACGCGATGTTTCGCAAGAAACCGGTGGCGCGATCGCAGGTGGCGATGGTCGGCGACCGACTTTACACTGATATCGTGATGGGATACAATGCCGGAGTATCTTCGATTTTGGTCCTGTCAGGCGAGGCGAAACGGCAAGACATTGAAAATGCGACAATCAAACCAGATTATGTGATGAGCGGGTTGGCGGAACTGTATGCTGCACTGCGTCAGGCGGATGAGAGCCAGCAGAAGTAATATTTATCAGAGACCTTGATTCGATAATGAAACAAGCCGTACGGCAGAGTGAGTTGCTCCGCTGTACGGCTTCTGTGTGTATTAAATCAGTTTATTTCTTCAGATAGTTCGGCAACCAGGTTGCTAGTTCGGGCTGCCAGGCGATGACGGCGATCGTTAGAACCATCAGCAGGGCAAATGGCAACACACCGCGCAGAATTTCCGTCATTTTGGTTCCTGGCGAAATCCCCTGGATTACGAACAGATTCATACCGACAGGCGGTGTAATCAAGGCTAATTCAAGATTGATCACCATGATTACCGCAAACCAGATCGGATCGAAGCCGAGTTTCAAAATTAAAGGATAGAGTAGTGGCACCGTGATCAGGATGATTGAGATCGACTCCAGAACGCAGCCCAGGAACAACAGCAAGGCGTTGATGGACAGGAACACGATCCAGCGACTGACAGCCATTCCGGTCACCAGTTCGGTGAGCTGCTGGGGAATCTGCATGATTGTCAGGATAAAACCGTATTGCATGGCGCCGATGACGATGGCCAGTACCATGGCGTTGCTTTTGGCCGTTTCAACCAGGATGTCTGGCAGATCTCGCAGGGTCAACGTACGATAAATGAAGAACGTGATGAACAAACTGTAAATTGTGCCGACTGCGGCAGCCTCCGTAGGAGTGAAAACACCGGTGTAAATGCCGCCGATAATCAGCACAGGTAAGAACAAGCCCCAACTGGAGTGCCGCAGCGCGGCGATCCGCTCGTCCCAGGTTGCAGGATCTTGCGAAGGAACTTTTTTGGAGACAAATATAACCACATACAGGATGAACAGTCCGGTCAACAGAATGCCCGGCACTACGCCGGCCATAAACAGTTCGCCCACCGATTCGCTGGTGATGGCGCCAAACAGGATCATCGGGATGCTTGGCGGAATCAGGATGCCCAACGTACCGCCGCCAGCAACCAATCCTAGTACCAGTTCCTTGGGGTAGCCGCGTGAAACCATTTCAGGGATGGCTACCATGCCGATCGTGACGGCTGTGGCGACACTGGAACCGGAAATCGCCGCAAACGCGGCGCAGGCCAGAACTGTGGCAATGCCAAGGCCTGCTGGCAGGTGGCGGACCCATTTGCTGGCGACTTCGTACAAATCATTGCCGACCCTGCCGGTGAGCAGGATTTGACTGAGCAGAATATAGAGCGGGATGGAGGACAGAACGAAGTCATCCAGCGTCTTATAGGCGATAATCGGGATTTGCGTCAGCGATTGGGGACCCATCAATACGGCGAAACCAGCCATACCGGTCAAACCGAGGCTGAATGCGACCGGCAGCCCGATCAGCAGTAGAAAAAACAGCGAACCGACAATCGTAAGCATCAGTGGCCTCCCTGCTCTGCGGCTGCAGAATCAGGATCAAGCAAGTTGGCGATGAATTGCAATGAAAGCAATGCAAAGCCGACCGGCAGGGCCATCTGCGGCAGATAAAGCGGAACGCGCAGGGTGCTTACCGAAAGCATATTCAACCGGTAGGAGTTGAGGACCATTTCTGTGCTGGTATAAAGAAACACTAGGCTGAACAGCAAACCCAGCAGAGAGACGAGCAGCTTAAGCGCCTTGTTTGCTGCGGGCGACAGATTGCTGACAACCAAATCCACGCTGATGTGTTTGCCGGCGGCCAGCGCCGGGGCAAAACCCAGAAACGCGCTGACCATCACTAGATAGACAGAGGTTTCGTTGACCCATTCGGTCGGTGCATTGAAGACAAAGCGCAACACTACTTCATAAGCTACAATGATGGCGGTCGCGAGGATGCAAATCCCCGCGATGACGCCACCGACACGACTAGCCCAAGCGGCCAGCCTGACAATGAATGCTCTAATTTAAACCACCGCCTACTTTAGGTTTTTGCAGAACTCGACCATTTGTTTGCCGACTTCGCCAGTACGCTTGATGAACAGGGCATGCACCGATTCGGTGGCTTTTTGCCAGGCGGCAATTTCATTTTCGGGAACGACATGAACCTGCATGCCTTTTTCCTTGAGGCCTTTCAATGCCTTAACCTCTTCGTTCTTTACCTGAGCGCGGATGTCTTTTTCCACTTCTTTGGCAGCTTCTTGCACAGCCTTTTTTTGGTCGGCTGAAAGCTTGTTCCAGGACTTCAGATTCATGCTGGCGATGAATTCAGGGAAGGCATGATTGGTAATGGTCAGGTATTTACTGACTTCATACATTTTACGGTCCATCATGGCTGTCGTGCCGGAAGTCTGACCATCGATGGTGTTACGTTGCAACGCCATATAGACCTCTCCGCCACCCATTGTGACCGGGGCGCCGCCGAGCGCCTTAATCGTTTCAGCCGGTAGTTCCCCGTAACCTCGGATTTTAAGCCCCTTAAAGTCTTCGGGCTTGGTTAGTGGCCGCCGATTATTGGCGAATTGGACGAAACCGTAGTCAACCCAGATTAAAGGCCGGACGCCTTTTTTCTCCATTTCGGCGGCCAGTTTTTCACCAACGCCGCCCTCGAGAGCTTTGGCGACCTTTTCATAACTGGGGAACAGGAACGGAACATCGAAGATCTCCATGACCGGGATGACCGAAGCCCACATCGCGGTGGAGTTGAGTCCGATGTCGATACCGCCCGACATTAGCGCTTCGTTCATGCTCTTATCATTATAAAGTTGGCCGGAAGGATAAATTTGCACGGTGACAGAACCTTTGGATTTTTCGCTGACTTTTTTGGCGAAGTTGTCCATGCCGCGCGCCATGTGGTTGGTGATTGGCAGATTGTGAGCAAATTTCAGCGTGACCTTTTCCGCGGTAGCCGGACTGGCTGGTGAGGCGGGCTTAGAGCCGCCGCCGCAACCGGCGACGAAGGCGAGCAGGAAGATAGCGGCAAGTGCAGGGACGAACCAACGGGTGAAACTGCTTTTTTTCATGGGGAAACCTCCTCGTTTTTTTTGACGCCATATTTCTTTTCCAGCGCCGAATATTCGTTCAAGCCAATCAACTGGTTGAAATGGGTAAAAGAATGCAACCGGTCGCCAACCATGGTTGTGGTACCGGAGCGATGCAACTCAGTAAAAACCTCTTCCAACGATTTTAATACGGCATATAGCGCTGTGCAAGGCCAGAATACGACTTTAAAACCAAGCGATTGCAATTTGTTCGGCGTTAGAATCGGCGTCTTGCCGCCCTCAATCATATTAGCCAGCAGGACTTTGCCCGGGAAGGCCCGACCAATGGCAGCCAGCTCGGCTTCATCCTGCGGCGCTTCGATGAACAGCGCATCCGCGCCGGCGGCGAAACACAGATGACCGCGGCGAATGGCTTCGTCTAAACCAAGAACGGCCCGGGAATCGGTGCGGGCAATAATGACCGTATCTGGGTTGCTACAGGCATCTTTGGCAGCGCGAATCTTCATGGCATGTTCTTCGGCGACGATGACTTCTTTGCCTTGCATATGCCCGCAACGTTTGGGCCAAACCTGATCTTCAAACAGGATTGCCGCGGCGCCGGCTTTTTCAAACTCGACGACGGTCCGGCGAACGCTGAGGGCATTGCCATAGCCGGTATCTCCATCGGCGAACAAAGGCAAATTGACGGAGTCACAGATTGTTTTAACGGCCTGAGCCATTTCCGTCATGGTGAGATAGCCGACATCCGGTTGGCCGAGCTTGGCGGCAGCAATACTGTAACCACCCATGACCAGTGATTTGAAGCCGACCCGCTCGGCGATTTTGGCCGTCAGAGCGTCATAAACGCCAGGCAGAACCAAAAATTCAGGACTGTCAAACAATTGGCGTAGTACGGAAGCTTGTGGGTTAAACAATGCAAAGATTCCTCCTTTGTATACGAAACTGATGGCTTTACTTACAGCGCAGCCAGTACGTTGGCAGCCATTTCAGATGTAGAGCAACGGGACAGCCCTTCTTGCATCATGTCGCCGGTCCGGTAGCCCTCGGCCAGCACTTTTTCAACCGCCGCTTCGATGAGCCCAGCTGCAGCCTCGTTGGCCAGGGAATGCCGGAACATCATAGCGACGGAAAGAATCGTGCCAAGCGGGTTGGCGAGCTGTTGGCCGGCGATGTCGGGCGCGGAGCCATGAATTGGTTCGTACAGGCCAGTACCGCTACCAAGGCTAGCTGATGGCAGCATGCCGATAGACCCAGTGATAACCGCTGCCTCATCGGTCAGAATATCGCCGAACAGATTGCCTGTGACGACTACGTCAAGCGCTTTCGGCGCCATGACCAGTTGCATGGCGCAGTTGTCTACATACATATTTTCCAGCTGGATCGAGGGGAAGTCGGCCGCGATTTGTGTTGCCGTGCGTCGCCAAAGTCGGGAAGACGCTAGCACATTGGCTTTGTCGACAGAGGTTACTTTCCCGCGCCTGCCGCCAGCGGCCTGGAAGGCCATCCGCACAATGCGGTCCACTTCCGGCACGCTGTATTGTTCAGTATCCCAGGCGTGTTCCACGCCATCGATCAGTTCCGATTCACAGCGCTTGCCAAAATAAATGCCGCCGGTCAATTCGCGCAGGATCAGGATATCAACGCCGGATACGCGTTCCGGTTTCAGGGGCGAATAGGCCGACATGGCGGCGGTGACTTTAACTGGCCGCAAGTTGGCAAACAAACCGAGTTCTTTGCGTAGCCCGAGGATCGCTTTTTCCGGGCGGATTTCCGGCGCCACTGCATCCCACGTGGGTCCGCCGACCGCGCCAAGCAG
>JBGSKE010000257.1:0-3795 GCA_041741355.1 Negativicutes bacterium
CGCCTGGCGGAATTCCATTCGGCCCTGAAAAGACTCTAGCAGGCCCAAAATGTCGGTCATCTTATCCTGCACGGTAATTTCTTCGCGAATAATCGTCCGAAACTCATCGGCTACCGTTTCCCATAACGCCGCAAACGCGGCCAATAAATCGTCGATAGTCAAACCTTGCGGCAACGCCCGCTCAACCGTAAAAATCTGCGGCGGTCGGTGGTAAAATCGTTGCCGCCGTCGCAACAATTGTTGCAGCAGTTCCCCTGCTTCCCGGTAGCGGCGATACTCGATCAACCGTTCCACCAAGGCCGCCCGGGGATCTTCCTCTTCCAATTCGGAGGTTTCCTCGATTTTGACCGGTTTAGGCAATAGCATTCGCGACTTGATCAACAACAAAGTAGAGGCCATCGTTAAAAACTCCGTGGCCACTTCCATATTGTATTCACTCCAGGCCCGCAAATATGCAATGTATTGTTCCGCCACCGCAGCAACCGGAATATCATAAATATCGATCCGGTTTTTTTCGATCAGATGGAGCAGAAGGGCCATCGGCCCTTCAAATCCCTCCAGTTTGATCTTGTATTCTTCCGCACTCATCCCATGTGCATGACGGAGCGCACTTGTTCCATCGTCTCACGGGCCGTTTCGCGCGCCCGGTTTGCCCCGTCGTTCAAGATGTCCCGTACGTCATTCGGCCGGGCCGCCCAATCCTGGCGGCGGTGATGAATGTCGGCCAGCGCTTCGACCATATGCTCGGCCAGCCTTTTTTTACAGTCGACACAGCCGATTCCCGCCGAGCGGCACTCACTTTCGATCGTCGGCAATTCATTCTGGCTGTATAGTTTGTGGAACGTAAACACCGGGCAGACTTCCGGGCGACCGGGATCGGTCCGTTTGATCCGCTGGGGGTCGGTCACCATCATGCGCACTCGGGCCCGTAAATCGTCCGGGCTGGCCGCAAAGGCAATCTCGTTGCCATAAGATTTACTCATTTTTCGCCCGTCAATGCCGGGAACCACCGGAGCTGCGCCAATATAGCCTTTCGGCTCCGGAAACACTTCCTGTTTGTAGATGAAATTAAACCGACGGACGATTTCCCGCGCCAATTCCAAATGCGGCAGCTGGTCTTCACCGACTGGCACTGTATCGGCCCGGTACAAAATGATATCAGCCGTCATCAGCACCGGGTAGCCGAGAAATCCGTACGTATTGATATCTTTGCCCTGATCGCCCAACTGTTGCAATTTATCCTTGTACGTCGGCACCCGCTCCAGCCAGGACAACGGCGTCATCATCGACAGCAACAGATGCAGCTCCGCATGCTCTTTGACATGAGACTGGATAAAAATTCGGTTTTTATTTGGGTCCAGTCCGGCGCTCAGCCAGTCCAGCGCCATATTGTGCGTATAGTCCGGCAACCGGGACGGATCTTCAAACGAAGACGTCAACGCATGCCAATCGACAATACAGAAGAAGCACTCGTACTCATGCTGAAGCTTGACCCAATTGGACAACGCGCCGAGATAGTTTCCCAGATGAAAATTGCCGGATGGCTGCATTCCGCTAAATATACGACCTTTAACCATGTGTTACCCCGCTCCTTAAAATACAATTCCCAAAATCAAACTGGCCAAACCGCGAATCACAAACTCGATGATCCGATAAAAAGGTGTGACGACCGTGCTGAGCAACCCTGGGATCAACACCAGCGCAATCAAAATATAATTGCCGTAAGGTTCGATCTTTTGGTATTGATACGCCAGATGCCCCGGCAACAGACTCATCAGCACTTTGGAACCATCGAGCGGTGGAATGGGAAGCAAGTTAAACACCGCAAACATCAGATTGTAGCGATACAATTGCCAGAGAGTCTTTTGCCAGACCATGCCGATCAGGTTCAGTTCCCCCAGCAACAGCAACAAAAACCAGGCGACAAAACCCAACGCGATATTAGCGCCGGCGCCTGCCAATGAAACCACAAACATACCCCTGCGGCCATCACGGAAATTACGCGGGTTCACCTCCACCGGCTTGGCCAAGCCAAACCCGGCGATAAACAACAAGATCAAACCAATCGGATCAATATGGGGAATTGGGTTGAGCGTCACGCGGCCCAAAAACTTGGGCGTCGGGTCCCCCATCGCCACAGCGGCGCGGGCATGGGCATATTCGTGAATCGTCAGCGCTGCAATCAGCGCTGGAATTCGGAACAGCATATCTGAATCAAATCCGAACACGAAGGTCCTCCTTTATTTTGCCGCTTAACCGGCAGTTCTCCTCGTTTATTATACCTGGAAACCTGCCTGAACGCAAAAGAAAAAGACCCGCGAACGCAGGTCTTTGCTCTTTAGTACATCGATGATACAAATGGGGTGCTTACTCGGCGGAAAAAACATCATTTCGCAGCAGATCATCGTAGGTTTCGCGTTTTACCGCCAACCGGGCCTTGCCATCCATAACAAATACCACCGCCGGCTTGACGTTGCGGTTATAGTTGCTGGACATGCTGTAATTATAAGCGCCAGTGGAACTCACCGCCAGTATGTCCCCAGACTGCGCAACCGGCAATTCGAGATCCCAGATCAGCATATCGCCTGATTCACAGCATTTACCGGCGATGGATACTTTCTCCGCCACTACATCATTCATCCGGTTCGCTAACACTGCTTCGTATTTTGCCTGGTAGAGAGCTGGCCTTGGATTGTCGGTCATCCCGCCGTCAACCGCCACATACTTGCGTACACCAGGAATATCTTTGATCGCGCCGATCGTATAAAGCGTCGTACCGGCTTCGCCGACAATCGAGCGGCCCGGTTCGACGATGATCTTGGGCAGGCTGAGGTTGTATTCGGCAGCGCAAGCTTTGACATTTTCGGCCACGCAGTTTGCATACAACTGAACCTGTCGGGGTGAGTCGCCTTCCGAGTAATAGATTCCCAAGCCGCCGCCAAGATTCAGCTCACGAACCGGCTTGCCGACTTTCGCCGTCATATCCCGGACAAATGCCATCATGGTACGGGCCGCCTCGGCATAGGAGTCGAGATCAAAGATCTGCGAACCAATGTGGCAATGGACGCCCCACAACTCCAGCGCCGGGTATTTTTCCGCCGCCAGCACCGCTTCCATCGCCTGACCGTTGGCGATGCAAAAACCAAATTTCGAGTCTATGGTCCCAGTCTTGATATAGTGGTGAGTATGCGCGTCAATACCCGGCGATAACCGCAGTAGAATATTCGCTTTTTTGTCTAGTCCGACAGCGATCGCGTTCAGCAGTTCCAGTTCATAAAAGCTGTCGCAGACGATTCGGTGAACACCCTTTTGCAACGCCATAGTCAATTCTTCCGGCGATTTGTTGTTACCGTGGAAATAGAGGCGATTCACTGGAAAATCAACGCTGAGTGCGGTATACAACTCGCCGCCGGAAACCACATCCATTCCCATGTCCTCTTCCTGAATCAGCCGGCAGATCGCTTTCGTTGAAAACACCTTGCTGGCGTAGATCACTTCCGAGTTGGGATAAGCGGCGCGAAACGACTGCACATAACTCCGGCAGTTCTGCCTGATCAACGCCTCGTCCATCACATAAAGCGGCGTGTCATACTGCTTCGCCAGTTCTGTAGCGTCGCACCCGCCAATTTCCAGATGCCCGGCCTGATTAATTTTCGTTGTTCCATGTAATTTCATTCGTCAAATCTCCTCCCATTGGATTAATCGGATTGAATTGAAAAGCAAAAAAGTTGCGGGCCTTCCCACAACTTTTCGGCAAGCTTTGCAGCATTGCTGTTCATTTTTTTTGCGAGATAG
>JBGSKE010000258.1:0-1981 GCA_041741355.1 Negativicutes bacterium
GGCATCAAGGCAGCCGTTAAGCTGAAAACCCCGGCACTTGTCACCTGTCAGCTCGGCCTCAACATCCCGCGCTACCCGACCCTTCCGAACATCATGAAAGCCAAGAAAAAAGAGATCACCGCCATAGCCGTAGCCGATCTCCTCAAAGAAGCAGCCCTGGCAACAACAACCAGCTTCCATCCACCAGCAAAAAAAGGTGGCGGCATCGTCCTCGAAGGAGATGTGGCGGATCTGGTAGACAAAGTAATTGCCATCCTCAAAGACAAAACTGCAGTACTGCGATAGGAGACCACCATGAAAACATTACTAATCGGCGAATACCGCGACGGCAAACTGCTTGAATCCACCTACGAACTGCTCGGCTTTGCCGATCAACTCGGCGCCGAAAGCGCCCTGCTGCTCGTCGGGAGCGAAGGCCAACTCCCCGCATACCCCGGCACGCTCTATCTTGCTGACGCGGCAACCTGCGGCGAATACAACCCCGACCTGCACAAAAAACTGATCCTCGATGCCGTCCAGCAGGAAAACCCTGACTACATCGTCTTTCTCCACTCCTCCTACGGCTGGGATCTTGCACCGCGGATAGCAGCATCACTCAAATCGGCCCAGATATCAGAAATCATCGCCTTCGCCGACGGCAGCTTCGAAGTCGGCTGCTGCAACGCCAAAATGCGCCGCAGCGTCAAACCGTCCACCAGCACAACGGTCCTCACCATACAGGCCGGCGCCTTCCCGGTGCTGCAGCCGGGTGGCACACCGACAATCAAGAAACTGAGCGCCGCCGCAGGGGGGGGCGTTGAATTCCTCGGCTATGAACCGGCCGAAAAGAAAGACGTCGATCTCGGCAAAGCTGAAATCATCGTCTCCGCCGGACGCGGCATCGGCAAGAAAGACAACGTTCCGGTCATCCTCGCTCTGGCCAAAGCGCTTGGCGGCGAACTGGGCGCCAGTCGTCCGGTCGTCGACGCCGGCTGGGTTGAACACAGCCATCAGGTCGGCACCACCGGCCAGACGGTATCACCGAAACTGTACGTAGCCTGCGGCATCTCCGGCGCTATCCAGCATCTTGCCGGCATGAAGAAATCAGACTTCATCATCGCCATCAACAAGGACAAGGATGCCCCGATCGGTGAAGTCGCCGACGTACTGGTGGTTGCCGACGTCATGCAGTTTGTGCCGGCGCTTACGGCAAAAGTGGCTAAGTAGTCTGGGGTAATGAAAGTTCTGACCGGCATCTCTGTATACACAATGTTAGAACGCTGCCATTTTCATAATACTAAATTTATTTCGTTACATTATAATAGCTTGCATCTTGCTATGCGTTTGAGGTATGAGACTGTACACCGTGCGCATAGTTGACATTCACGGCAAGGTTCGATCAGCGTTATCCGGCTGTCACTCATTTTCTGAACAGCGGCATTGCAGCGAAAACGTACCAAAGTAAGCAGTTATCAACCTCGCAGGAGAGGGATTCATGCTGATAGTAGTCTGCATTAAACAGGTCCCCGACACGACCCAGGTACAGATCGATCCGGTGACTAACACTCTGGTTCGAGACGGTATCCCCTTCATCGTCAACCCCTATGACACGCACGCTCTTGAAGAGGCGCTGCGCCTGAAAGATCGTTTCGGCTGCAAGGTCGCAGCTATTTCAATGGGTCCTCCCAATGCAGAGGGGACACTGAAGAAGGCGCTGGCGCTTGGGGTTGATTACGCAATCCTTCTCTCTGACCGTGTGTTTGGAGGCGCTGATACTCTTGCCACCAGCAATGTTCTGGCCGCCGCGATAGCCAAATTGCATGCGGAAGTCGATGAAGTTGCTTTGGTACTCTGCGGCAAACAGACTATTGACGGCGACACTGCCCAGGTAGGTCCCGGCATAGCAAGCCGTCTTGACTATCAACAGTTGACGCTGGTGGACAAAATTATCAACCTGGATTTTTCAGCTAAAAAAATCCGCGTCAGCCGTAAGCTGGAAGGG
>JBGSKE010000259.1:0-3058 GCA_041741355.1 Negativicutes bacterium
ATTCTACCCACCTGCCTATCTCTCGTAGGTCGTAACGGCGTGTGTCGGAACCGGCAGGTCTCCTGACTCCGGTTCATCGCCCTGCCCCGCCTTCCCAGGTTTCCCCAGTGGCATCGGAATGTAGCAGCGCTCACCGTTACAGTGGCGGGACCGCGCCGGGTTTTCACCGGGCTTCCCTATTAAGCAAAATGCACCTGTTCCCTTGTCAATATAAAATTGGTGATTATTTATGCGCTTTATTTTACCCTGATTTTTAAAAAATGGCAAGAAAGAAAAAGACCGGTAAATTCCGGCCTTTTTCAGAAAACAACTTGGCACTATTTTATTCACGCCTGGTTTGGTTTATTGCGCTTCTTGCGCCAACCTGAAACCAATATCGATCGCCTGGGTGTTCTTGGCCTCGGTTCCCTTGGGTACCCGGGCCAGTACCGCCGCAACGAGGGACTCTCGGCTTACCGTTTGCGTCAGTCCAACAATCGCTCCGAGAGCGATGATGTTGGCGAACATGTCCCGGCCCAGTTCTTCCTTCGCCGCCTTGGTAATCGGTAGCGCCACCAATTTGGCCGGCGTTTCTTTCAGCTCGCGCACGAACGTCGAGTCCACGATCAGGCTGCCGGCTGCGCCGACCTCTGCCCCGTATTTGTTGAACGCTTCCTGGCTCATTGCAAGGAGTACGTCGGCATCCAGCACCTTCGGATAGTCAATCGCCGTATCCGAGATGATGACCTCCGCTTTGCTGGCGCCGCCTCTGGCCTCCGGTCCGTAAGACTGCGTCTGAATCGCTTGTTTTCCGTCCAAAACCGCTGCCTCGGCCAAGATAATCCCCGCCAGGATCAGTCCCTGTCCGCCGGTTCCTGTCAGTACGATCTGTTTCATTATGCTTCGCCCCCTTTACCCTGTAACCGGGCGATCATCTTGTCGTATTCAGCCGTGTACTCCGGCGCGTCCGATTTATGCAGCTCGCCGATGACAAACTTGCCGGCAAGTTCTTCCGGTTTCATCTTGGCCGCCGCAGCCACCATCACGGCATGGTCCTTTTGCCACTGCATCATCTGGGCCGGGCCGCCCATCTTGTTCTTGCGACCGTAGGAGATCGGGCACTGGGTAATTGCGTCAATCACCGAGAACCCCTTGTTGGCGATCCCCTTGGCGATCAGGTCGGTCAGCTGCACCGCATGGTAGGCTGTGCCTCGTGCCACGTAGGTGGAGCCGGCGGCAATCGCGAGAGCCGCAATATCAAACGGTCGCTCCAGGTGTCCGTAGGGGGAGGTGGTGGCGATGGTGCCGCTTGGCGAGAGCGGCGAGTATTGGCCGCCGGTCATGCCGTAGATGTTGTTGTTGAAGATGACGGTGGTGATGTCGATGTTGCGGCGGCAAGCATGGATGAAGTGGTTGCCGCCAATTGCGGTGGAATCTCCGTCGCCGGTAATGACGATGACGTTCAGTTCCGGATTCGCCAGTTTGATGCCGGTGGCAAACGGCAGCGCCCGTCCGTGCGCCGTATGGATGGTGTTGAAGTTCATATAGCCCGACGCTCTGGAGGAGCAGCCGATACCGGAGACGATGACGGTTTTCTTCTGCTCGAGTTGTTGTTTGTCGATCGCTCTAAGCAGTGCAGCAAGCAGAATCCCGTTGCCGCAGCCGGGACACCAGATGTGCGGCAGGGCGCTCTGGCGGATGTATTTGTCGATAGCTGCCATTATTTCGCACCTCCCGCGGCCAGAATCGATTCTAGGATTTCTTCCGGTTCAAACAGTTCCCCGTCTACCCGGGTAACCGATACGACACGTTCTCTACCGGCGTAGCGCTCGACTTCGCCGACCAGTTGTCCGGTGTTGAGTTCCGGCACGATGATGGTTTTGGCGTGCTTGGTCTTTTCGATGACCAGCTCCACCGGGAACGGCCAGATGGTGATCAGTTTCAGCATGCCGACTTTGACGCCCTTGGCCCGCGCCAGTTTCATTGCCGCGCTGGCTGCTCGGGAGGAACCGCCGTAGGAGACGAGGACCACGTCCGCGCCGGCAATGCCGTCTTCGGTGTACATGGTGATGTCTTTCTGGGCCCGGTTGATTTTGCTCTCCAGACGGCGCACCAGTTCGTTGGTGACAGCTCCGCCGCCAGAGGGCATGCCGGTATGGGTATGGACAAGACCGGTGACGTGATGGTAGTAACCGGCGCCAAACGGAGCCATGGCCGGTACGCCGTCGTCGCCGGGTTTATAGGCCTGGAAGGTTTCCGGCGATTCGGTCGGGGTTTTGCGGTTCACGAGTTTTAGCTCGCAGGCGTCCGGCAGTTCCACCCGTTCCCGCATGTGGCCGATGACTTCGTCGAGCAGCAGGATGACCGGAGTGCGGTATTTCTCCGAGAAGTTGACCGAGGCGACCGCTACGTCGAAGGCTTCGCGCACCGAGCCGGGAGACAGGACGATGATGCCGTGGTCGCCGTGGGTTCCCCAGCGGGACTGCATGACGTCGCCCTGGGCGGGAGAGGTCGGCAGGCCGGTGGAGGGACCCATGCGCTGGACATTGACGATGACGCAGGGGACTTCCGCCATACAGGCGTAGCCGATGAGCTCCTGCTTGAGCGAGAAGCCGGGACCGCTGGTGGCGGTGAGGGATTTGACGCCGGTGAGGGATGCGCCGATGGTGGCGCCCATCCCGGCGATTTCGTCTTCCATCTGGATGAATTTGCCGCCGAGTTTTGGCAGTTCTTCGGCCATGATTTCAGCGACTTCGGTAGAGGGGGTGATGGGATAGCCGGCGAAGAAGCGAACGCCGGCGGCGATCATGCCTTCGGCGCAGGCTTGGTTGCCTTGCATTAGTCTGGCTTTGGTCATTTTGCGGCCTCCTTTGCCGGTTTGATTACCTGGATCGCAAAATCCGGGCAGCGCAGTTCACACTGGCCGCAGGAGATACAGGCCTCCGGTGCTTTTTCGTAGACTTTGCCCAGTTCGTCGAGTTCGAGCACCTGCTTTGGGCAAAACGCCACGCAGATCCCACAGCCTTTACAGAATTTTTTGTTGATTGTTAGTGCCAAGGTTACGCCTCCATTTCAAAAA
>JBGSKE010000260.1:0-2579 GCA_041741355.1 Negativicutes bacterium
CACGCCGGACGGTCACGGTGATTCGGCGAACTTTCAGCATCTCTTCAAAGCGCGCGATCCGTTCGGGAGTGGATCGCTCAAGACCACTCTCCGGCACAGCATTCAGCGGAATCAAATTTACGGCGGCCAGCTTGCCGCGCAGCAGATTGGCCAGTTCGCGGGCATGCTCGGGACTGTCATTGATGCCGTTGATCATCGCATATTCGTAAGTGACGCGCCGTTTGGTTACCAAGGCATACTCATAGGCCGCCCCCATGAGCTCCGGCATCGAATATTTGCGGTTGATCGGCATCAGCCGGGAGCGAATTTCATCGTTTGGCGCATGCAGTGAAATCGACAGTGTGACAGGCAGTCCCTGCTCCTGCAAACGTCGGATGCCTGGCACCAATCCGCAGGTTGACACGGTAAACGACCGGTAGCCCATATCCAGAATGCCTGGTTCATGACACAGCCGCATAAATCGCAACACTTCGTCGAGGTTGGCGAGCGGCTCGCCGCCACCCATAATCACCACCGAAGAAACGCGTTGCCGGTCAGGCAGCTTGCTTTGCGCATGCTGCACTTGCGCCAGCATTTCGCCGCCGGTTAAATTGCGTTCCAGCCCGGACAAAGTGGACGCGCAGAATTTACAGCCCATCGCGCAGCCGACCTGGCTGGATACACAGACACTATTGCCGTACGGTTGACGCATCAGAACGGTTTCCACCGCTTCGCCGTCATCAAACCGCAGCAAGGATTTGACCGTCTTGCCGTCTGCCGACTGCTTCACCGCCTGTTCCTCGGGAAATTCAATGTAGAAATTCCCCCGCAACTTGGTCCGTAGCGGGCCGGACAGATTCGTCATCTGATTAAAATCCGTGACCGCTCTTTTATACATCCAATCCGCGACTTGGCTGCTACGGAATTTTTCCACGCCGATCTGGACAAACTTTTCCCCAATTTCCTCCGCGAATAAACCATAGATGTTTTCGGTCATTTTCTCTCACCTTCCACTTTTCGCACCATTCGCGCAATGAAGAAACCATCGGTTCCATCGCGCTGGGGCCAAAGTGTTATCATATTCTCTGCTCGAGCCTTCGGAAAACATCGCCCTGTTTCATCCAGAACGAACTGCGGATTTTGAGCCAAAAACCAAGTCACGATGTCTTCATTTTCCGCCCGTTCCAATGTACAGGTACTGTATACCAACACGCCGCCCGGTTTAACGCACGCGGCCGCGCTGGACAGAATTGATTTTTGCAATTCCGGCAGGCTTTGCAAGGATTCTTCCTTGCGCCAGCGCGCATCGGGCCGTCGCCGCAATACCCCCAAGCCGGAACAGGGAGCGTCGACCAACACCCGGTCGGCTTGGCCCGCCATCGTCTTGTGCAGTTCCCTGGCGTCAAGCTGCCGGGCCTCAATGATCGTCAACCCCAAACGACGTTGATTATCTTCTATCAATTGTATCTTGTGCGCATGAATATCGCCAGCCAAAACCCGCCCGCTGTTTTGCATCAGCGTCGCCAAATGCGTACTTTTGCCTCCCGGCGCTGCACAGGCATCAATGATCAGTTCGCCTGGTTGCGGATCAACGACGTGCGCCACCAGCATCGAGCTTTCATCCTGCGCCTGGCACAAGCCCTGGCGGATAAACTGCAACGGGTCATCGCCCTGGCGTCGGCAGACGATCCCTTCCGGCGCCAAGCTCGATTCTTCCGCTTCGGCGCCTGATTCCTGCAACTTTTGCAGCAACTCGACGCGCGATAGTTTTAAAGTATTGGTCCGCAATGACAGCGGCGGTTGGTTATTGTTGAATCGGCACAATTCCAACGTTTCTGCCGGCCCAATCTGTTTCAGCCAGCGCTTAACCAGCCATTCCGGATGGCATTCACGCAATGCAATATTGCGGACGGAATCTTTGTCAAAGTTCGGATAGCGAATCCGGTCCGGTTCGCGAATTACCGAGCGCAGCACTGCATTGACGAAACCGCTGGCGCCGGGATGGGCATATTTTTTGGCGAGATTAACCGCCTCATTTACTGCCGCCGACTGAGGAACCTTGTCCAAAAACTGCAACTGATACATGCCCAATCGCAAGATATTTACCACCAACGGGTCCGTTTGCGTCAACGGACGTTTGAGATAGTGTCCCAGCATCCAGTCCAGCGTTCCGCAGGCTTTGACGGTTCCATACACCAGTTCGGTGGCAAATCGCCGGTCAATTGGCGACAAGTTAGTCTCATTCAGTCGTTTGGACATAGCAATATTGGCATAGGCTGCATCGCCGAATACATCCTGCAATGCCAGAAAAGCCAAAGCCCGGGCCGTTATAATATTCTTTCCGCTCATGAAGCCACTTCTCCCTGTTTTTCTACCATGTCCTGCAACAGCTTTTCGACACGATCAATATCGACTTTTGTATTGCAACAAGGACCGAAGGGGCGTTGATTCAAAATGCCGATAACTGGCAAGGGAAATACATCCTGAATCCCGCTGGTCAGATCTCGCTCACAGGCAATTGCCAAAACGGCTTGTGGCCGTAGTGTCTTCAATACATTGCGGGCAAGGGTTCCGCCAGTGACTACCGCCAAGTTGACGCC
>JBGSKE010000261.1:0-9306 GCA_041741355.1 Negativicutes bacterium
TTGCGAAATCATCCGCAACATTTTCACTTTTTTCAGCAAATCTTCAACACTCTGATGGATGTGGGTGAAACGGTTGATTCGCTTTCCGCTCAAATGAGAAATCGCCGTCATCAGATCTTCGCTTTCCGGTTCATGCGCCAATTCAAACGTCAGTGCAGCAGACGCCACATGGCCGCGAATAAACGGATGGTCAACCAATGTTTGCGGGTCAAGCAACTGCCCTTTCAAATAGACTTTGATTTTTCGCTGACGCAGACTGTCGATATACTGTTGCGCGGTTTTCACGAACACCCCTCCCCAGAATTATTATTGTTCCAAACGTCTGTTGCTAAATTAAATCGCAGTCCAGCCGCCGTCCACGGTCAAGGATTGGCCGGTCATATAGTCGGACGCCGACGAGGCAAGAAACAGCGCCGCCCCGGTCATATCCCCCACCTGGCCCAAGCGACCGGCCGGCGTCTTTGCCAACAACGCCGCCTGTGTTTTTTCGTCGCTCAATTTATCCCGGTTAATATCAGTGATTACATAACCCGGGCACAAGGAATTTACCTGAATACCGTAACGGGCCCATTCGCTGGCCAGCGCCCGCGACAGATTCACGACGCCGCCTTTGGCCGCGCAATAAGGAATCAAACCGTTCGCGCCAACCAGGCCAAGGATCGAGGCAACGTTGATGATTTTGCCGCTCTGTTGGGGAATCATCAGCCGCGCTGCCGACTGAGCGCAAAAGAAAACGCTCTTCAGGTCCAGATCCACGACCCTGTCCCACTCCGCTTCGGACAGGTCGATCGCTTTACAGGTAATCGCCGTACCGGCGTTGTTGACCATGATGTCCAACCGGCCCCAATGTTCGACCACTTGTTCAACGACATTTCTAAATGCAGCCACCTGCGTCACGTCGCAAGACGCTGCCATTGCGTCGCCGCCGGTTTCGTTAATCGACTGCGCAGCCTGTTCACAGTCAGCTGCGCTGCGACTGACAACCGCGACTTTAATCCCCGCTGCCGCATAGGCCTGAGCGATCGCCTGCCCAATGCCGCGGGTAGCGCCGGTGACAATCGCTACTTTTCCGCTTACTCCTGCCAGCATTCTATCCATTCACGCATTCCCCCTTCATTTGCGAGATGCTTCAACGATGTTTTATTGTCGTAATTCGCTAAAAATTAACTTTATCCTTTGTTTTTGGCGTTGACTGCACGGAATGAGGCGATCCGGTTACTCCCGCCACAATTTTGCCGACTTCCCCTTGCAGACGGTTATAATCGCCATAGCCGTTAAAGCGAATCGTACGCGTCCAGTTGAGGCGCTTTCGACCACTCCCGCAATATCGCAACCATTTCCGGGTATTGGGATAACGGCAAATCTCCTGTCCCGTCCAATAAATCTGTCAGTCCATCCGTCATAAAGTAAAGCGAATCGCCTACTTCAATCTGCATGTCATGAACTTCAAACAGTTCTTCTTCGCGAATGCCCAAACTCATCCCGGGACACCTCACATTTCCGGTCAACGTTTTTTTGCCGCCCCAACAGCAGCAGCAGCCACAGCACGGCGGAAAACATCCCAGCCCACCGGCGATACTGCGCGCCCCGGTCAACGACGGCGCGAAACGTCGACATCGGGCAGCCGGACCAGCATCGTACCGTCCAGCAACAGCAGCATGAACGAAGAATGTTCACCGCGTTCAAACGGAGCCAGCTCATGCAAAAACTACTCCACAGGCAAACCAACCGTAACAATCCCGGCGAATTTTCCAGCCGGCCCATTGACCCGTCGGCTCAGCAAAATCGATTTTCGCCGGACTGGCGGATCAGCTGGGACGAGGCAATAAACAACGCCCCTGTATCTTGCCGAACCTGTGCTTTCAAGGGAAAAGCGCAGAAAAGCAAATCCCCCAGCGGCTATTGACTTCCCGGCGCTTATTTTCCATATTCTTTTCGAACTGATTTTCAACCAGGACAAAAGCCAGACTGCTCAAGGCCAAGCCGAACAAGAAAATACACAAAGCGGTGTTGCGGGTTGACATTAGGCAATTACGAATTTTATCCAGCACTTTTTTCGCCTGCCCTCCACTGCTTTTCGTGTCGAGATTGCCAAATCAACATCACCTGAATTTCCTCAATCATATTGGAGGCCGTCTCCGCCTGCAACCGCCGATGGGGGCTCGCCGCTAAGCGCCGTGAACAAGCAAGCCGCCGTCGTAGCGATATAGTCGCTGGCAAAATCGGCGCTCAGCTCGGTTTCAATAAAGATGCTGAGCAAAATCGCCGCTTTTTCCCCTTCGACGATCCCCACATCGGCCAATACATTATCCAGTTCGCCGATTTTGTGGATTACCCGACGACCTTTCATGTAGCGAGCCAGTTCGTCGCCAAAAATCGTATTGGCCAGCGCCTGCAGCATAAACTCGGTTTTTTCCCGGTTTAGCAGTTTGCCGCGATAGAGTTGTTCAAAAACGCTCCCCATGTCCCGCGCCGTTGTCACATTGGAATAGCCGTAATCTTGCTTGGATTTCGGATCACGGATCGTTGTGTGCCGCAGCCCGATGTGGGAAAAATGTTCGCGGATCGTCGCCGGTCCAATTTTTTCTTCGATTTCATCCAGAAAATCAGCAAAGTATTCATTTTCACTGACAGTCATCATCAGTTCAATCCCGGTATCATAGGTGCGGCGGGCGTCTGCATCCGCCTGCTCATAAAAATGCTCGTACACCACAATCGAAACAGGCACTTTTATCGTGGAAGCAGCGGCAAAAATCTTGTCCGGGTTTAGTGTAAACACTTGGCCGGTCGACAGGTTTTTGGCAAAGATGCCAACCTCGCCTGCGTACGTTCCAGCAGACGGGCAAGCGACAACAGCGTCCGACGAGTTTTCCGCCACAGACCGGTCGACTTGCGGTTGCAGCCGGGCTCGTTTGGGCTGCGTTGCAACATGGAACTTGATCATAATCAGGGAGAACACCGCCAGACCAACAAGTACCGCGCAGGCGATATGTCTTTTATTGCTCATCCATACTCCATTTCATCTTATCGATTCCCCCGATTTTCATCGACTAAAACAGGATTCCGATACACTTCACGGAAATTTAGATGCATGAAGTGGAGGTGACAAGATGATTTGCCCGTTTTTTAGCACCGTCGAAATTCTAGCGGTGTGCCAGGAAGCTGACTGCGCCATTTGGGTTCCTGAGAAAGAAGCCTGTTCGATTCAGGTGATCGCGACAAAGCCCTCCGCCGCCGTTAAAGAAGATTAACTCTGTGCCCGACTCCTGGGGCTATGCGAAAACATCGGGTTTCGCATAGCTTTTTTTCATGCGCTATTGCTATCAGTATTCCCCAAATCCGGTCATTCAAAATGTTTCTCTTTTAACTGTCGCGGGATTTTATCGATCCGCAGGCAAATCCCCGTTGCATCGTCCCTTAGCCCGCCGCTTTCGGCCATTTGTTCCAGCGCCGCCACCGCAGCGTCAAAATCTTTGCCGCCCACAGGCCGGCAGCCGTCATGCTCCGTTTGCGCCAATACATCGGTGAAACCGTCGGTCAAAAAGCAGAACACATCGCCTTGTTTCACAGCCATCGCATTGGCGATAAACTCCGCATCCTGCCACAATCCCACAAACATCCCCGGTGTTGCGATTCTTTTGCCATTATGATAAAACTGGGTGATTCCAGCGCCGACATAGCGTAGCTCGCGCTTTGCCAAGTCGAGCTCAAAACCCAGCATTGCGGCATAAGCGCCTTCGGCGAAGTAATGCGCGGCATGGCGGTTGACCCATTGCATCTGTTCTAAGAGCGACAGCGGCATGTTTCCAGCCTCCCGCAACAGGACGGTCAGCGAAGAAAGCTGAATCGCCGTAGCCACACCATGCCCGGCGGCATCGATCAGGAAGCAGCGCAGCAGCGTGCCGTTGTTTTTCCACTCCAATTGGTAAAAATCGCCGCTGACAAGATTGGCCGGGTGAAAAATACTCTGCAGGCTGATCCATGGAGATTTCGCCAGTTTTGGCAACAGCTCCCGCTGGACCCGGCAGGCCAGTTCGATGTCCCGCTGCAGCTCCGTCTGGCGCCTTCGCTCCGCTGTCATGTCGCGCATACTGGCCAGATAGAACTGGCGCTCGTTGACCGTGATGACGCTCCCGGCCCGTTCCACCGGCACCATCGTTCCATTCTTGTGGCGAAAAATCCGCGTTTCCGTATGCAAAACCATCATACTCCGCAGTTTTTTATAGATTTCATCCAATTTTTCTCTGGACTCCACCACAAATTGATGCACATATAGCGGCGCGTCCTGCGGCAGCGAGTAACCGAACAATTCGCTAAACCGACGATTGACCTCGATAACCTCTTGGGTATCAATATCGATGATCGCCAACGCCTCAAACGAGTGCTCCATCACCGCGCGGTAGCGTGCTTCGTTGGCGCGCAGCGCATTTTCCATGTCATTTCGTCGCAGTGCCGCACCGATACTCGCGCCGATTCCTTCAAAAACCCGGACTATCGCCTGGCTAAATCGGTTCTTTTTGCGGTCATTGAGTTGCAAAAGCCCAACAACTTTGCCATTGGCGCGAATCGGGACCAGGGCCACGGACGAATAACCGGCGTGTACGCAACGATTGCGCGGATGCAGCCGTGGGTCCTGTTCCGGCGGAATATCCAGCAAGATCGCCGCGTCGTTTGCCCAGGCGCTGCCGCCATCAGTGAACAGGGGATTGCCGGGAACAGTCCGTCCTTCCAGTACCAGTCCGCAGGTGCACTCGAGGCGAGAATCGGAATCTTCGCCGCGACAGGCGCCCACTTCCGCATCCTGGACCGTGAGCGAATTTTCGGCCAGCAGAAACTCCGCGGAAAAACCATTCTGCGCGAAATAGGGGAAATCGTTCTCCTGGCGCAAGCGAATGGCTACAGCATCAACTTGCGTTGCTTGCTTGATGGCCGCCAGGATGCGATGCACAGCCTCTTTAAAATCCATCGGTTCGTCGAGAATACTCATGACTTCTGAGGAAAGCTGTTGGTAATGCTGCAGGCGTAACAGGTCACCGCGCTGCTCGGCGTCCATCCTCGCTCCCCTTTTCAAGTAGATTTCCCTCCCGGCGCAGCATCCTGCGCGAAGATCTTCGTTGCCGTCATCGGCCGCCCCAGCAAGTAACCCTGACAGTAACCGCAGCCCTTGCTCTTCAAAAACGCAAGTTGCGCTTCGGTTTCCACGCCTTCGGCTACCACCCGATAGCCAAGCAATGCCGCCATATGCAGCAGCGACTCCAGCAGCAGCATGGGTTTGTCATTGGGGCTCCCTGTAATTTGCGATACTGTCGATTTGTCGATTTTCAGCGTCGTAATTGGCATTTGCGCCAGGTAGGTATAGGAAGAATATCCCGTGCCGAAATCATCCAGCGCAATCGTTATCCCCTGATCGCGCAATGCCTCAAGATAGCCGATCCGGGTAGCGGCGTCGGTCATGAGGATGCTTTCGGTAATTTCCAGACTCAGACGGTTTGCCGGCAAACCTGTCTCACGCAGAGTTTCCCGAACCATCTCCACAAAGTTGGGCATCGCCAATTGACGCATCGAGATATTGACCGAAATGCTGATCAACTGGCCCCGCCTTCTCTCTAGCCTTACCGCAAACCGGCAGGCTTCACGCAGCGCCCACTTGCCAATCGGCAAAATCTGGCTGACGTCTTCGGCTATCGGAATGAACTCGGACGGGGCAACCGCGCCAAGCCGGGAGCTCTTCCAGCGAAGCAAGGCTTCAAAGCCAACGATGCTACGAACGGGCTGCCGAATATCAAAAATCGGCTGATATTCCAGATAGAACTCGTTTTGCGCCAGCGCACCGCCCAGCGCTTCTTTGATCGCGTACCGCCGGTTGAACTGTTCCTGCAGCGTCGGGTCAAACAATTTGCAGCACCACTTGCCGCTATTTTTTGCATGATGCAGCGCCAGGTATGCCCGTTGCAGCTGCAGATCAAAATTTGCTTCCGGTTCCTGCAGCAAAGAGATTCCGCCGCTTAATTGGACAAAGAAGGTTCCGCTTTCCGTTTCCAGACAAATGACTTCCATCTGCTCGCCAGAGCGAATCGCCGCAGCCAATCCGTCCTGCCCGGCGAAAAACAAAACGAATTCGTCTCCGCCAAATCGCCCAATCACCGCGGATTCGCCAAAGGTTTCCCGCAAATACCCGGCAAACGCCGCCAAATACTCGTCTCCGATAGCATGGCCATACACATCGTTGATCAGTTTGAAATCATCAATGTCGATCAACAGCAGCGCCCCCGTAGCGCCTTGGACCAACTGTTCCGACACGATTTCGGCAAAGCCGCGACGGTTGTACAGGCCGGTCAATTCGTCGCGGATTGCCTTTTCATGCTCCTCCTGCTCGCGGCGCACCGCCACGGACACATCGCGCAGCGTCTGGAGAATCAAATTGCGATTCGGCAACCGAATTAGCGTGGCGGAGCGCTCGACAGTGACCAACGTCCCGTTTTTGCAACGCAATATGCGCCGCTGGACCGGCAAAAAACCGCTGCGATTCAATGTTTGAAACAAAACTTCAATATTTTGCCGACTGTCAGCGATAAAGTCGAACAAAGACACCGGCGCATCAAGGCGCAAATCGTAGCCGAACAGAGACGTAAACCGCGAATTGGCTTCCAAAATTTCAAAAGTCTCTGGATCACAGAGAATCACCGCTTCCGGCGCTTGTTCCAAAACCGTCCGATACCGCAATTCGCTTTCCACCAGCTTTTCCTGCGCTTGCTTTCGCTCGATAGCCAGCGAAACATGTGCGGCAATGATCGAAAGCGAGTCCATATCTTCCGGCCGTAATAACCGCTCCTGGTCGCCAACCAAAAATATGGCAATCGCGCCAAACGCCTTACCCGATGCGTCCATCAGCGGCGCACCCGCCCATTGGCGATAATGGATCAGGCGAACTTCGACTTCGCCGCTCTCCCGCAGCTTCTGCAGCGCCTCCGGCGTCACTTGCAGCGGTTTGCGCAGGCGCATTACATAATCGGTCAAACCTTTTCGCACCGGTCGTTGCAGTGGGATGGTATGGGTCTCGTCCACGCAATAGGGAACAACCAGTTGACTGCCGGCCTCATCCAACAGGCTGATATAAAAATTCTTTGCCGGCAACACCTGCTCGATCAGTCGATGCACTTTTTCGTACAGCGCGATCAACGAGGGGGCACTAATGGCATATTCGGCGATCTCGCGCAATACCGTCTGCATTTGTGCATTTTGCTGCAATGCTTCCTGCGACTGGACCAGTTCCGCATACTGCGCTGTTAATTCCTGATGGGCCGCCATCAAATCGGCGGTTTTCTCTTCCACCCGTTGTTCCAGCCTGCGGTTCAACTCATCCAGGTTATGGTTCAATTCACTGATTTCAGCATTCATTCCTTTCACCTCGCGAAAGCCGCCTAATTTTTATCGATAAATGCTCTCTTTCTCTGGTCTAGCCCCATGCCAATGCGCCGACTATCCCCGCTATCAGTAGCAATGGCAGCGGATTTAGCTTTGTCGTCGCCACAAAAACCGCCATGCCTCCCGTGAGTATCCAGCCAATCCAATCTTGTCCCACTTCCTGGGCCACAATCCAGCCGCCGGCAAAGATCAAGCCAATGGTGACCGGCGCCAGACCATTTTCCAGTCGGATAAGCCATCTGCTGCCGCGAAACCGTTGCCAGCTACGCTCCGCAAGATACACCAAGACAGAGGACGGCAGGTACATGCCCAGCGTCGCGGCGACCGCGCCGGGCCAGCCTGCCACTCGCCAGCCGATCTGGGCGACAAACAGGGAACTGGGGCCGGGGGCCGACTGAGAAATTGCGTATAGCGCAACGAACTCGGCTTCATTCAGCCAACTCATCACCAGAACGACATGTCGCTGAATTTCCGGAATCACTGCGTTGCCGCCGCCAAACGAGAGCAAGGACAAGCCGCCGAAAAAAGTCATCAGGTCATACAAAGCCCCGCCGCTCATTCTGGTTCTCCCTTGGTCAACAAAACAGCGCACGGAACCAAAATCAGCAGAGCCATCACCAGTGGAACACGCATCACGCCAATCAAGACAAATGCGCTAATCACGCAAATCAGCTCAGAGACAGTAACTTGCCGCCGCATCAGCATTTTTACGCCCATGCCCATAGTCATGCCGGCGGCGGCAGCGGCCATTCCCGCAAGCGTCGGTTGCAATCTCGGAATATGTTGATACTCAAAATAGAGGATTCCCAATACAACAGACACGATGAACGGCACAACCAGCAACCCTGTCAAAGCAGCGGCGACCCCAGGCGCTCCCCGCAACCGGGAGCCTAAGAAAACCGCAAAATTGACCATGGTCGGCCCGGGCAATACCCGACAAAGCGCCAAACCGCTCAAGAACTCCCTGTCATCAATCCAGCGCAGCTCTTCCACAACGATTTGCTGTGTCCAGGCCGACAACCCGCCGCCAAAACTCGATAGCGCTATTTTCAGGTAGCTGCGGGCAATCAAAACGAGCGAAGGGCTATCAATCATCGCGCATCTCCGGCACTACATCTTTCTCCTTGGCGCTAAGGGCGAGCGCATCCATCGGTTCAGGAACTTCATACAGCCGAGCCAGCTTCCAGTCGGCATGAAATTGTGCATGCAGCCGATCCACAGCTTGCGGGTGATCGGTAATCAGACCAACCTCCCGTCGCAAATCAAATGCACTGCGGTCCAAATTAAAACTGCTAACCAGCAAACTTTTCTCATCCGCAACGAGCAATTTTGCATGCAATTTCGGTTTCTTTTGGTGCCGAATCCGAATACCGCAGCGAACAAGAATCCTCCAGGCGGAAAAACACTCGAGAAAATCCCATTGGCTGAGGCCACTGCCACCGCCACAGAGAAAACGCACCCTGACGCCGCGAAAATGCGCCGCCAGCAAACGATCAAGAATCGATGCGTCGACCAGCTTTGGATGCTGCACGTCCAGTGTTTTTTTGGCCGAATCAATAAATTCAATCGTTTTTTCGCGAGAATTGGCATCGCTCCACAATAGAGGCGACTCCGGAGTTGGCACAAACTCCTTCTCGTCCCAATCCGCCTGGTAGCAACGCTGAAACTCGGCCACAATCACCGGATCATTGGTAATCAATGCATAATCTCGCACTTTGGTGAAGCAGGCGGTACAGGTATTAAACGTGCCGACCAGTACTCGCCTCTGGTCCGTAATAATGCTTTTTTCATGGGACACGGCAAACAGCGGACTAGTCCAGTGTACATCGACTCCGCCCGCCTGAAGCGTCGCATAGGTTTGGTCATTGACACGCGAGCCGT
>JBGSKE010000262.1:0-2376 GCA_041741355.1 Negativicutes bacterium
ACTCTATTAGAAGAGGTGATTAGAACTTTTTCGCACCGGATGGGCAGCAAGGGATTGGGCTTGGATTACACGATGTCCAATAGCATTCCGGCAATACTGCTGGGGGATTCAAACCGACTGCGTCAAGTTCTGAACAATTTAGTCGATAATGCGGTCAAATTTACCGATCACGGTGGAGTCGTCGTGACGATAAAATCTTCGGAAATCACAAATGACTTGGTGGAACTGACATTCGCGGTCCGCGATACCGGCATCGGTATCGCGCCGGAAGAGATGGACAAACTGTTCAAAACCTTCAGTCAAGTGGACGGGTCTACTACCAGACGCCATGGCGGAACCGGCTTGGGACTGGTGATTTCCAAACAGTTGGTAGAAATGATGGGAGGAAAAATGTGGGTCGAGAGTGAAAAAAATCAAGGCAGCACGTTTGGTTTTTCGCTGCCATTTAAGATCGGTCATTCTATAGAGGTCGGACAACACAAAAAAAGGTGTATTGCTACACCTGCCGCCGTGATGAAAATTCTGCTGGTTGAAGATGATGCCGTCAACAGGATGGTGATTCAAAGACTGATCCAGGAGATTGGCCACCAAGTGGAAACCGCGGCAAACGGCGTAAAGGCGCTGGAACTTTGGCAACAGAAGAAATACGATGCGATTCTTATGGATATTCAAATGCCTGAAATGGACGGAGTCGAGACAACAAAACGGATCAGGCAAGCCGAGGCCGCTACAGGAATTCATATTCCGATTCTTGCATTAACCGCTCATGCTCTGGAAGGGGATCGGGAACGGTTTTTGGCGGCAGGAATGGATGAATACATGACCAAACCCGTGCAAATGGAGGAACTGTTTGAAAAAATCGAGCTGTTCTCCCCACGGGAACGGCAAGCTGAAATTCGTAGTATTCAGGTAAACGATAACGGCGAAATTATCTATGTTTCTGACGCTGCCGAGCCTTTGAACGGGAGCGCTTCCGCAGTCTCCGCGATTAAAGCGCTGATTGCGGGAATTGACGAAGCGGCGATTCAGGATACGAATCTGCTGGAAGGGATCGCGCATCAGATTAAAGGGCTGGCTAACGAAATCGGCTCGGACGAATTGAAAAACGTCGCCTTCAAAGCCGAACTGGCCGCACGGCGCGGAAACTTCTCCGAAGCGATTAAACACGTACGGCAGGTAAGCAGGCTATGCGAAAACGGCAAGAACCCAAGCGTATAAAATAGAGGAGGGGGAATTCAGATGAGAATATTGATCGCCGAGGATGATATGGCCAGCCGAAAGTTTCTGTTCAAGATTTTGTCGCAATATGGCGAATGTGACTTGACGGTTGATGGTCTGGAGGCGCTGAATGCATTTTTGCTGTCACTTAACGAAAACAAACGGTATGATTTGATATGTTTGGATATTATGATGCCGAAAGTGGATGGGGTAAAAGTGCTGAAAACGATCAGAGATCTGGAACGGGAAAATAAAATAGCGCCGGAGGCGCGTTCCAAAGTAATCATGACAACGGCCCTAGGGGAGACCGCCTATGTTCAACAGGCTTTTGACATTGGCTGTGAGGCCTATGCCTCGAAACCGATCGATGTCGAAAAGCTGGTAAAAGTGATGGAAAAATTGGAACTCATTCAACCAGCAGTGTAAGAAGAGGGTATTATGCTTCGTTTGACAATCCAACAACTTCAACCGGGGATGGTTACGGCGCGAAACTTGTTTAGCGCGGCTGGCAACCTATTGCTGGCGCAGAATATAACATTGGACGCTTCGATGATTTCCCGCTTGGAGAGCATGGGTATCGACTCCATCTTCGTCAATCATCCGTGCTTGGAAATTGAAACGCCGGAGATCATTAATGAACAAACCCGCGTTGAAACGATCAAGTTGACTCATAGCGCATTCGAGAATTTTGAAAAGCACCGGACGCTTAAATTAACCGGGATACGTCAAATGATGAAAAAAGTGATTGAGGATGTAGTGGATAACCGCCACATCTTAATTCCGCTTACCGACATTCGGGCTCAGGGCGATTACACGTTTGGACATTCGATCAATGTCTGTTTGCTTTCGGTGATGATCGGCGCAAAAATACAACTGACCGAACAGGAGTTGTCCGACCTGGCGATGGGGGCGATCTTGCACGATATCGGCATGATGTTGGTCCCTGCGGAAATTCTAAACAAAACAGCACCGCTTTCGGCGGAAGAACGAACCTTGATACAAGAACATACGGAAGCAGGATTTGATATTCTGCGCAGAGTTGGCCCGATCCCTATGGTTTCTGCGCATGTCGCCTATCAACATCATGAAAGCTTCAACGGTTCCGGCTACTCGCGCGCGTTGTCCGGCGAAGACATTCATTTGTATGCGCGAATCGTC
>JBGSKE010000263.1:0-1604 GCA_041741355.1 Negativicutes bacterium
AGCGGCCGAAGGAGCACGACTGGAAATCGTGTAGGCGTGAAAGCGTCTCGAGGGTTCAAATCCCTCACTCTCCGCCATATATTCAATAAACATAAGGGGTTTCGCCATTTGCGGCGAAACCCCTTTGTCGTGCTCGCAGGAGAAACCCTTTTGTTGTCGAAACGATTTGTTAGATAAAGCAAAAAATGGCGATTGCATCCGGAGGTCGATGTGGTGAAGCTGCAAGACCCAAAGCGGCCCGATTACTGGCAAATCTGGATTACGGCGCTCTACCTTGGCTTGACCTCTTTTGGCGGCCCAGTGGCGCATCTCGGTTATTTTCATGCCGAATATGTCCAGAAAAAGCAATGGCTGAGCGATGCTGCGTATGCCGATCTCGTCGCGTTGTGTCAGTTCTTGCCGGGGCCGGCCAGCAGCCAGGTGGGGATTGCCATTGGCACTTATCGGGGCGGAGTTTTGGGCGGGTTGATTGCCTGGCTGGGGTTCACGCTGCCTTCGGCCGGACTGTTGGTAGCGGCGCACTATTGGATGCAACCGATCGGTTCAGCGGGAGATGGTTGGGTACAGGGCTTGAAATTGGTGGCAGTGCCGGTGGTAGCGCAGGCCGTCTGGGCGATGGGCTGTAAACTGGCCCCGGATAGGATGCGGGCGACGATCGCGGTTGTCGCAGCAGCGCTGACGCTGATCTGGCCAGCGGCGTTTGTGCAGTTTGGCCTAATTATCCTTGCGGGAGTTGCCGGGGTGATGCTGGCGCCGCAACAAGCAACGCTGAACCCGGCGGCGACAACTGAACCGGTTGGCAAGCGAATGGGACTGTTTTGCCTTGGACTATTTTTCTTAATATTGCTGACGCTACCTTTGTTGCGGCAAGCGTTAGATTTACGCTGTCTGGCGGTTTTTGACAGTTTTTATCGGAGCGGGGCGTTGGTGTTTGGCGGCGGTCATGTGGTGTTACCGCTGCTGGAACATGAAGTGGTGCGGACTGGCTGGATGACAGGCGATCAGTTCTTGACCGGCTATGGCTTGGCACAGGCGGTGCCGGGGCCGTTGTTTACTTTGTCGGCTTATCTGGGCGCCGTTATGGGCGGCTTGCCGCTCGCGGCACTGGCAACCTTGGCTGTGTTTTTGCCGTCTTTATTACTGGTGCTGGGCGTTATGCCGTTCTGGAACCGGATTCGCCAGCAGAACCGATTTCAGGCCGCGCTGTGGGGAATTAATGCGACTGTGGTCGGACTTCTATTGGCAGCGCTCTATGATCCGGTCTGGCGGTCTGCGGTTAAACAACCGGCCGATTATGTGATTGTATTAGTTTGTTTTAGTTTGCTGCAGTTTTGGAAGTTGCCGGCTTGGACCGTGGTGCTGGTTTCATGCGGTATGGCGCTGTTGTCGAGCTTGATAAGCGGTTGGCCATATCCGCGGTGAATCGATCGCAGGCGAATGATCGGCTGTTTTAAGAACCTTGACTCCCCCCGGCATAGCTGGTAAAATTACTGTCAGACCTTATTCAAGGGACGATGGCAAGGTGGGACCACGATATGACGTGTGTCGGGTCTTGCGCAATGGAGACTTATGAACCCCGCCAGGTCCGGAAGGAAGCAACGGTA
>JBGSKE010000264.1:0-2495 GCA_041741355.1 Negativicutes bacterium
TTGCTGCGGATAGAAACCACTGACAAAGAACTATATGAGAAACTCGACCCCGGCATGAGCTGGGACAATCGGCTGCGCTGCCTGCGCGACCTCAAGGAACTGGGTTTTGAAGTGGGGACCGGTTCATTGGTTGGTTTGCCAGGACAAAGCATGGAGTCGCTGGCGCAAGACTTGTTGTTTTTTCAGGAACTGGATGTGGATATGGTCGGCATCGGCCCTTTTATTCCCAATCCGGACACGCCGCTGGCGGCAGCGGACGGCGGGACGTTCGATCTGGCCTGCCGCATGATGGCTTTGACCCGTCTGCTGCTGCCGGAGGCGAACATCCCGGCAACCACGGCGATGGAGACCTTGCAGCCCAACGGGCGGATGCTGGCGTTGCAGCGGGGCGCCAACGTAGTGATGCCGAACGTGACCGACACCGACTACCGAAAAATGTATATGCTGTATCCGGGAAAAATTTGCCTTAATGATGCTCCGGCTGATTGTCGAAGCTGTGTCACTGAAAAAATCGAGGGGATTGGGCGAACCATCTCACAGGATCACGGGTTCCGACGTAGACGCAATCCGGCAGTTTCTCAAGAATGGAGGGGTATCGATGTTTAAGCAGATAAAAGAAGATATCCGGGCGGTTTTCGACCGGGATCCAGCGGCGCGCAACACGCTGGAGGTAGTGCTGTGCTATCCGGGCTTGCATGCGATCTGGGCGCACCGGGTTTCCCACTACTTTTATGTCCGTGATTATATTGTGCTGGCCCGTTTGGTTTCTCATCTCGCCCGGTTCCTGACCGGCATCGAAATCCATCCGGGCGCCACGATCGGCAAGGGGTTTTTTATTGACCACGGTATGGGAACGGTGATCGGTGAAACTGCGGAAATTGGCAATAACGTGACCGTCTATCAGGGGGTCACATTGGGCGGGACCGGCAAGGAAAAAGGCAAGCGGCATCCAACGATCGGCGACAATGTGGTGGTAGCCACCGGCGCGAAAATCCTCGGCTCGTTCACAGTCGGCAGTGATTCGAAGATCGGCGCCGGATCGGTTGTGCTGTCGGAGGTGCCGCCCAATTCTACAGTCGTCGGGATCCCGGGGCGAGTGGTGTATCGCTATGGGCAGAAGGTGAATCCGTGCGCTGAAGCGATCAATCCGGACAACCTGGCCCATAATAATTTGCCGGACCCGGTGGAGGAAATGTTGCGTTGCCTGCAGCAACACATCAACCGGCTGGATGAGAAAGTTCAGCGGCTGGAAAAAGAAAAATAGGCGAATCCTTAAAACCGCAATCAACGAATTGAATTGGAAGCAACGCAAAAAAAAAGGGGTCCATTAAGGACCTCTTTTTTTTGCGTTGAGAGTTGTTTAAGCCAGTTGCCGGTTGGCCACGGAGGCGAAAATTCCGTCGCTCTTCAGCAAATGGTCAAAGGTTCCGCTTTCGGCTATTCTTCCTTTATCCAGCACATAAATATAATCGGCGTTGCAGATAGTACTAAGTCTGTGAGCTACAATGATCCGTGTTGCCTTTAGTTTTTCCAGGCTTTCGGTTACGATGGCCTGGGTTCGGTTGTCAAGCGCGCTGGTTGCTTCGTCGAATACGATGATTCGGGGTCGGTTGACGATGGAACGGGCAATAAGAACCCGTTGTCTTTGTCCGCCGGAAATATTGGATGCGCCTTCACTGATCATCGTATGCATTCCCATTGGCATCGCACGGATGTCATCGGCCAGGCCGACCATTTCAGCGGCAATCCAGGCATCGTCGATCGATAGCGGCAATGAACCGACAATATTGCCGTATATGTCACCAGCCATCAATTGGCCGTGCTGCAGAACTACCCCCATTTGAGACCGTACCGATTTTACGCTGATTTCCGCTAAATCTTGCCCATCAAAATATACAGCGCCGGTTTCCGGCTGCTCAAAGCCGAGCAGCAAACGTAGCAGCGAGGATTTGCCGCTACCGGAACTGCCGACGATCGCGACGAATTGGCCCGGCTTAATCGTCATCGATATGTTTTCCAGCACTAGTGGTTTTTCAAGCGCATAACGAAACGATAGATTATTAACTTCGACCCGTCCGGTCAACTCGCCAACTTCGGCCTTTTCTTCACTGACCTCCGGCGAGGTTTCCAAAATGGGCTTCAGACGTTCCAACGTGGGAACCAGGTCCATCAGCTGTGAAAACACAGGGATCATGCCGATGACTGCGGCATTGAAGCCGCTCATTGCAGCGTTGAAGCTCAAAAAGTCAGCTTGCGAGATAAATTGGGTCTTTTCCTTGTCAGCGGCTTCCAGCCAATACATCGTCAGATAGAATATCAACATGGATAGTAGCAATGGTTGGAGGCTATTGACGACTTCCAGCCAGTTGGTATTCCAGCGGACGGCGCGATTCCACTTCCATTCGGCGCCAAAGTCTTTGGCCCACAGGTAAAATGCCTGCGTTTCTGCTCCCTGCATCCTGAACTTGGCCAAGCCGTTCAGAATCTGCAGTACC
>JBGSKE010000265.1:0-17848 GCA_041741355.1 Negativicutes bacterium
TACCGTTGCGGGTTGACGGAGGACAGGGCCCGCAAAGTGCTAGGGCGGTTCTTGTTTCGTGGCGACGATGTCTTTAAGCTGGTCGGCGATTTGTCCGGTGGTGAGAAGGCTCGCCTGGCCCTGTTGAAAATCCTATTGTCCGGCGCCAATTTTCTGGTGATGGACGAACCGACCAACCATCTTGACATTCCGGCGCGAGAAGCAGTCGAAGAAGCACTGGACGCTTTTCCCGGCTCCTTGCTGTTGGTTTCGCATGATCGCTATCTGATCGACCGGATTGCCGACCGTTTACTGGCGTTTGAAAACGGCAAACTGGCTTCGTATCCGGGCAATTACAGTGAATACAAGGCAGCGCAGGCCGCTGTTCAGGCCGCATTGGTGGAACCGATCCGAAACACCGGCGCAGAAGCGCGACCGAAAGCGCCCAAAGGCGAACGATCGGAAAAACGAAATACTTCACCGCTTAAACGGCGTCAGGAATGCCAACGTCAATTGACTCGGTTGGAGAAAGAAATCAACGAGCTGGAAATCATGCTGTCAGAGCTGGAAAAAAGAATCAACGACCCTGCCTCGCATGCCGACCCACAGGCCAGCCGCAAACTGGGCGAGGAACATGAACAGCTAAAAACAGCTCTGGATAAGGCCTACCAAGACTGGGAAGCGACCGGTGTCGAACTGGCTGAACTGGAACAGGCGGAAAACGGCGGCAACTGAACGGGAGGGACGGCAGATGAAGATCACAATCCCGCAATGTACGGTTGTATTTCAACAGGCCGAAGCAGATACGGTCGCCCTGGTAGCCGGCGGACGTGCTCCGGCCGCCAGCTGGCTGCAGAAAGTGGCGCAGTTTTATCCGGTCTGGGCCGTTGACCGGGGAGCTGACATCTGCCATGCAGCAGCGGTGACGCCGGAGATTCTGTTGGGTGATGCCGATAGTAGTGCCGCGTCCTCCTGGGAATGGCTGGAGTCGCTACAGGTTCCGACGGTGCGATACCCAGCGGACAAAGATTTTACCGACCTGCAGCTCGCCTTGCGCGAATTGTCTGAGCGGCGTCCTGGCGCTGCAGTGCTGTTGACTGGCGGTTGGGGTGGTCGGTTCGACCATGCTTGGTCCAATGTGTTCAGTCTATTGCAGGCGACCGAATCGGGAATCAGTATAGCCGGGATTGCCGATCAGGCCGAAGCGATGTTTTTTTTGCCTGGCGGACAACAGCTGGAGATTGAATTTATTCAGCAGCCGAAAACCATATCACTAATCCCGCTTTCGCCAGTTTGTCGACAGGTGGCGAGCCAGGGGGTGCATTGGCCGCTTGCAGGCGTCGACTTGTCGATGCAGACGCCGGCTGCAATCAGCAACCGTTTGGCTGTGGGCGCGCAAAAACTCAGAGTCGGCTTAAGCGAAGGGATTCTAGGAATATACTGCTGTTGGCAGGAAACAGGCCTATAAAATTACGGCGTTAAATTTTACATTGTAACTGAGCGTAAAATCTGTTAGTATTTGGTTTGAAAAATATCGCCGGGGCGGGAAAAGAGGATCGTAATGCAGGTTAAAAAAATCAAAAAAATCAAGCTCTACGGATTCAATAACCTTACAAAAACCTTGAGCTTTAACATGTATGATATTTGTTACGCCAAAACCCCCCAGCATCGCCGCGAATACATTGAATACATCGATGAAGAATACAATGCCGAGCGGTTGACTGGCATTTTGACAGAGGTGGCCAAAATCATCGGCGCCAATATCCTCAATATTGCCCAGCAGGATTATGAACCGCAGGGCTCAAGTGTGACGATGCTGGTTGCCGAGGACAAGGAAGCCTCCGAAGCCTTGGTGGCTGAAATCGTCGACGAGTTTGACGAGGATGAGCCGAAAAAGAAAAAGAAGAAAAAAAAGCAGACCGATGCGGTGGTTGCCCATCTGGACAAGAGCCACATTACGGTGCACACTTATCCGGAAAGCCATCCTGATCAGGGGATTAGCACTTTTCGGGCGGATATTGACGTGTCGACTTGCGGACGGATTTCGCCGCTGACAGCGCTGAACTACTTGATCAACAGTTTCAGCTCGGACATCGTGGCTATCGATTATCGTGTCCGGGGTTTTACCCGCGATATCAACGGTAAAAAGCTGTTTATCGATCACAAGATCAATTCGATTCAAAACTACATTTCCAAAGAAACCCGTGACGAATATCAGATGATCGACGTGAATGTCTATCAAGACAATATTTTTCACACCAAGATGATCCTGAAGGAGTTTGACCTCGACAACTACCTGTTTGGCACGGCCAAGAAGGAATTGATCACTTCGGAAAAGAAAAAAATCAAACAACGGCTAAAAAAAGAAATGAATGAGATTTTTTCCGGGCGTAATATTCCCAAAGTATAAGATACACAAAAAACGGGTCGCATTCTCCCGAAGGCAGGCCCGTTTCACTTTTTGCCGGCGATACTATCTGGAGATGGGGGATGTGCTCTGAATACACATGTTGTAGTAGTAGGAACGGTATTTGTTGACTGCAAGGGTTTTTCCGCCGTGCGTTATGATCCGCAAGGCCGCAATGTCGGCTCGGTAAAGTTCGTTCATGGCGGTGTCGGCCGCAATGTGGCGGAAAATATTGGCCGGCTGGGCTTGCCGACAAGTCTGGTGTCAAGCGTGGACAAGGGGTCAATCGGTAATGATGTGGTTGACCGATTGGCGGCCTGCGGTGTCAGCAGCTCGTTTCTGGCCCGGACCGATGCCGGCGGCATGGGAATGTGGTTGGCAGTGATGGATGAAAACGGCGAACTGGCCGGTTCGATATCGCAGATGCCAGACCTACAGGGAATGGAAAATTCGTTGTCGCTGATGGGTGATGCGATGATGGAGCAGGCGACCCATGTTGCCTTGGAACTGGATTTGAATGAGCGAATTACCCGACAAGTGCTCAAACTGGCCAAAAAGAAAACAAAGCCGGTATACGGACTGCCCGGCAATCTGGAAGTGGTCATGAAGGCGCCTGATGTATTGAACGGATTGGCGTTGTTTGTCTGCAATCATATCGAGTTGGGCCGTTTGTGCGGCGAAGAATTCGCTGACGCCGATGCGGATAAGATTCTGGCGCGGTTACCGCAAGTGACGCAGGAAAAGGGTCTGCAGGCCCTGGTGGTCACACTGGGTGCGCAAGGCAGCGTGTATTATGATGCGCTCAGCGGCGAGCAGGGTTTTCAGTCGGCGTTGCCGGTGAAAGTCGTCGATACCTGCGGCGCCGGCGACGCTTTCTTTTCCGGTGCATTGGCCGCTCTGGCGCGGGGCGAAGCTCTTTCCACAGCGACGGTCACGGGGACCCGGGTGGCAGCCTGTACAATTCAGTCGCCAGAGAACAATTGCGTTCAGTTGGCGGAGCAGCTGGCCCAGTTTCGCAGCAAATAAAAAAACTCCGGTTATCCCGGAGTTTTCAGTAAGGCCAGTGGCGTTGCAGGATTATTTGACCGGTTTTTGCACTTTGGCCAGCAGGTCGGGAAAATTCTCCACCAGACTCCAGGTCATATCAACGATGCCCTGCGCATCGGCAGGAACTTCCTTCATGCTGCAAACACCGACAGTGTTGCCGGCAAACAGGCGATCCGCATTGCTGGGCAGTTTGAATGTGACGGCCAAGCCATAGGCGGTTACGGGTTCCTTATTGCTTTTGCTGGCCTGGGTTGATACATTAATAATGACTCGACTAGGTTCAGCGCTGGTAACCAGCTGGAATCGCCTATCATTGGCGAAGATGTCAGTGGTACGTTGAATCAGAGCGGTTCCGATGGCATCATAGGCATGGGCGCGAATTTCGATCGGTACGACAGCGGTCGGCGCAGGCGCGGCGGGTGCCGGAGCAGGCGCTTTGGCGGCGAACGCGGCGGTCTGCAAACTAAACAGCAGCAGTCCGGCCAGTAACAATACAGACAGCAGTTGGCTTCGGGTTGATTTCATCGTTTCACCTCATTATTTAGTATCGGATTCTACCGATATTTTACCATGGATTGGCGCAGGATACACTGTGCGGCGTAAAGAAACCTTGCAGAGGAGGGCGGACCATGCTGGAGCAGGTTGATCTCGGCCAAAAGCTGACCAAAAACGATTTCAAGACTCGAATGGAAGTTTTGGGCAACCAGCTGGGTGAATTGCATCGCAAACTTCATGAACAGGCCATTCCGGCAATCATTGTGTTCGAAGGTTGGGACGCCGCCGGTCGCGGCACCTTGATCAACGAGCTGATCTTGCGACTTGATCCCCGCGGGTTCAAGGTGTTCGCCAACAACACCTGTCACGCCGACAACAGCGCCCATCCGTTTTTCTGGCAATATTGGAACACGATTCCTGCCGCCGGCAAAGTGATGATTTACGACAAAAGTTGGTATGGACGAGTTTTGTCAGAACGAATTGACGGATTGACACCAGCCGATAAAATCACGGCAACGTATGATGAAATTGTTTCGTTTGAGCGACAAATGACTGATTCCGGCTGCATTTTGATCAAGTTTTTTTTGCATATCACTAAGAAAGAACAGAAACAGCGGATGGAGAAATTGGAGCAAGATCCGGCCACCCGTTGGCGGGTCGGCGACGTGGAATGGCGGCGGTATCGCAAATACGAAGAATATGCGGAAATCGTTGAGGAAACGATGAGTAAGACCGACCGGGACTGTAGCCCCTGGATTCCGGTTGCCGCAATGGATCGTCGGTTTGCTGCCGTGAAAATCTGCGAGACGATCGTGCAGACTTTTGAACAACAAATTGCCCGGCAGGAACAGCAAAAAAAACGCCAACAGACGCCGGAACCGACGGAGTTTCGTCAGGAAGCAACCGCCTCGATTCTTGACCGGGTTTCACTGTTGAAAGAATGGAAGCCGGATGATTACGAGAAAGCGATGGACCGTTTTGGCAAAAAGTTGCATGAGCTGCATTATGAGACTTATAAGAAGAAACTCCCCGTACTAATCCTGTTTGAAGGCTGGGACGCGGCAGGCAAGGGCGGCGCGATCAAGCGCCTGGTGCAGCATCTCGATCCACGCGGTTATGAGGTGATCCCGGTTGCGGCGCCCAATGACAGCGAGAAATCACACCATTACCTATGGCGATTTTGGCAGGCAATTCCTGCTGTCGGCCGAATCAGTATTTTTGATCGGACTTGGTATGGCAGGGTTCTGGTGGAGCGGGTTGAAGGATTCTGCCAGGAAGCCGAGTGGCGGCGAGCTTACCGCGAAATCAATGAGTTTGAACAACAACTGACCAATTTTGGCGCGGTGATCGTCAAATTCTGGTTGCATATTGATAAGGACGAACAGCTACATCGGTTCCGCGAACGCGAAAATACACCGGAAAAGCGCTGGAAAATTACTGACGAAGATTGGCGCAACCGGGAAAAATGGGACGCCTACAAATTGGCGGTCGATGAAATGTTGTTCCGGACCTCGACACGCAAGGCGCCATGGACGGTTGTCGCCGCCAATTCAAAAGAATATGCACGCTGGTTGGTGCTGAAAACGGTCACCGAAGCAATAGATTCGGCATTGTAAGCCGATTTTTCGTTGAATTGGCAAGTGGCGCAACTACTGCTATAATAGACACGTGTTTGCAAAAATAAGGTTGGCCCCATCACAGGAGGAACGTGGATGAATATAAAGGAACTATTGGCGGAAGCAGTGGCCAGAGCGGCCATGGCTGCCATGAACGAAGGGATATTGCCGACAGCTGAACTGCCGGAAGTATTGCTGGAAGAGCCGCCGGAGAAAAATTTCGGTGACTTCGCCACCAACTTTGCTATGCAGGCGGCGCGGTCGCTGAAGGCCAATCCGAAAAAAATCGCCGAGGCGATTGTAGCCTGCTTGGAAGTTCCCTGGCTGGATCGGGCTGAAATTGCCGGTCCCGGCTTTATCAATTTTTATCTGCAACCGGACTGGCTGTACACGTTGCTGCAGGAGATTCTCGATCAAGGCGAAGCCTATGGCAATACCGCGGCCGGTCAGCGGCAAAAGATTCAGATCGAGTTTGTCAGTGCCAACCCGACCGGCCCGTTGCATGTGGGACATGGTCGCGGCGCCGCCTTCGGCAGTGCGCTGGCCAATCTGATGCAGGCGGCTGGCTATACTGTGCAGAAAGAGTTTTATATCAATGATGCCGGCAATCAGATTGACAATCTGTCTGCTTCGGTGGAAGCCCGTTACCTGGAATTGCTGGGGCAGACGGTGGCCTTTCCTGAAGATGGCTACCATGGCAAGGACATTATTGAAACAGCGCAGCGGATTATCAACAATGCGGGCAGCCGCTATCTGATGATGAGTCCGACCGACCGGCGGCAAGTGTTCAAGCAGATCGCGCTGGATGAAAAACTGCTGGCGCTGCGGGAAGATCTGGAGTCGTTCGGCGTTACTTTTGATGAGTGGTTCAGCGAACGTTCCCTGTTCGAGGACGATTCGGTGGCGGCGGCTTGCCGCGAGCTGCGGGAGAAGGGGCACGCCTACGACAAGGATGGCGCATTCTGGCTGCGCAGCACAGATTTCGGCGACGACAAGGACCGGGTCATCATCCGCGACAATGGCATACCGACCTATTTAGCTTCGGATATCGCCTACCACGACAATAAATTTCGTCGCGGCTTTGAAACGGTAATCAATATCTGGGGCGCCGATCATCATGGCTACATTCCGCGGATGAAAGCGGCTATGGCTGCGCTCGGCTATGATCCGGCCCGGTTGGAAGTGCTGATTCTGCAGATGGTTTCGCTGTATCAGGGCGGCGAGCTGGTCAAGATGTCGAAACGGACCGGACAGGGGGTTACCCTGACCGAACTGATCGAAGAAGTCGGCCGCGATGCGGCGCGCTATTTCTTCATCATGCGTTCACTGGACAGCCAACTGGACTTTGACCTGGACCTGGCCAAATCGCATTCCAATGATAATCCGGTGTACTATGTGCAATACGCCCATGCCCGGATCGCCAGCATTTTTCGCCAAATGGCCGAAGCCGGCATTATATTCGACAGCAGTGCCAAAGCGGAACTGTGCCGCCTGTCGACGTCGTTTGAGCTGGACCTGATCCGTAAACTTGGCGATTATCCGGAAGAAATATCCGCCGCCGCCCGCGATCGGGCGCCGCATCGGATTGCCCGCTTCGCCCACGAACTGGCCGGCCTGTTCCATTCGTTTTACAATAGTTGCCGGGTGCTGGGCGTCGAGCCGGAACTGACGATGGCCCGATTGGCTTTGGTAGCAGCAACCCAGCGAGTGCTGAAACACGCCTTGACGATTCTTGGCGTGGATGCGCCGGAAAAAATGTAATCTTTTTGACCCAAATGACAGCGCCAGGCAGGTTATGCGCTGTCGGAAATAGAACAATAAAAAGTGGAGGGTTAGTGAATGGCAGACACGGGAAAAAATATGTCCGGACCAGATATTGCCTACCGGATTCTCAAGGAAAGCAAAAATGATATCTATTTTCGCGAACTATTGACGGCAGTCCTGACAGAGAAGAACATTCCGTCTTATCTGATGACGCCGGCGATGGCCGAATTGCATACCCAGATCAACATGGATAGTCGGTTTGCCTTTAAAGGAAAAGGCTTCTGGGGACTGACCGAATGGGTGCCGTTGACCAGAACGACTGGCCGCAGCGACGACAGTTCTTCCGCCGTGTTGGAAGAGGTGGTCGAATTCCGCCGTACCAAACTGCAGGAAGTACAACAGCCCGATGAGATTGACACCGGGTTCCAGGGGGACAATGATGAACCGGCACAACACGAGTAACGCAGAGCAAGGGGGGCGAGCGCATATGCCAAAATACATATTTGTCACCGGCGGAGTAGTTTCTTCGCTGGGCAAGGGGATTACGGCGGCTTCCCTGGGGCGCCTGCTGAAGAGCCGGGGCATGAAGGTCACGATTCAGAAATTCGATCCCTATATCAATATCGACCCAGGCACGATGAGTCCCTATCAACACGGCGAAGTTTTCGTCACTGACGATGGCGGCGAGACTGACCTCGACTTGGGTCACTACGAGCGGTTTGTCGATATCAACCTGTCCAAAAGTTCCAATGTGACGGCAGGCAAAATTTATTGGTCGGTCATCAACAAGGAACGCAAGGGCGATTATCTCGGCAGCACCGTGCAGGTCATTCCCCACATTACCAACGAGATTAAAGAACGGATTTATTATGTCGGCCGCGAAGACAACGCTGATGTAGTGATTACTGAAATTGGCGGTACGGTTGGCGACATTGAGAGCCTGCCGTTTTTGGAAGCGATTCGCCAAGTGCGTAAAGAAGTTGGCAAAGACGACACGCTTTATTTGCATGTAACTCTGATTCCTTACATTTCCGCTGCGGGTGAACTGAAAACGAAACCTACCCAGCATAGCGTCAAAGAATTGCGTAGCATTGGGATTCAGCCGGATATCATCGTTTGCCGCTCCGAGCACGAGATGTCGACTGATATGCGAGAAAAATTGGCGTTGTTCTGTGATATAGACTTGGAGGCCGTGATTCAGAACCGAACCGTCCAGTCCATTTATCAAGTTCCGCTGATTTTGCAGGAAGAAGGCCTGGATCGGATCGTTATCGAAAAACTTAATATCCAGACCGGCCCTGAAGATATGACCGATTGGCGGGCGATGGTCGACAAGATTCTGCATCCGTCACGAACAGTTACAATTGGACTGGTCGGCAAATATGTAGCGCTGCCTGACGCTTACATGAGCGTGACCGAGGCGCTGCGTCACGCCGGGATTCCCCAGAGCGCGGCGGTTCAGATTAAATGGGTTGATGCCGAGCATGTCGAGCAATGTAACGGCGACCTGGCCAAATATCTGGGCGATGTCGACGGTATCCTGGTGCCCGGCGGTTTTGGCGACCGCGGTATCGAAGGTAAAATCCGGGCGATCCAATATGCGCGGGAAAATAAGGTGCCGTTTTTCGGCCTGTGCCTCGGCATGCAATGCGCCGTGATCGAATATGCCCGCAACGTCTGCAAGATTGCTGATGCCCATAGCAGCGAGTTTGCCCCGCTGACAACCAATCCGGTTATCGACCTGATGCCGGAGCAAGCCAATATTGTTGACAAGGGCGGCACGATGCGGTTGGGAATTTACCCCTGCAAAGTCATGCCGGGTACGCTGACCTATGCAGCATATCAAGATGAAATCATTTATGAACGGCATCGTCACCGGTTTGAATTCAATAACGCCTACCGGGAGAAGCTGGTGAGTCAAGGGCTGGTGCTCGGCGGTACGCTGCCGAACGACCGGTTGGTCGAAGTCGTTGAAATTAAGGATCATCCTTGGTTCGTCGGGACTCAGTTCCATCCCGAGTTTAAATCGCGGCCAACCAAACCGCATCCGCTGTTCCGCGACTTTGTCGCCGCGGCGCTGAAGTTTGGCGAACAGCGCTAATTGCAGTAACAGACTTTAAAACTGTTGGGATTTTCCCAACAGTTTTTCACAGGAGGCAGCGGCGTGAGTCGTAAAAAAAATGTAATCGCCATATTTCTCGTTTTTGGGTTCCTGTTGATACTGACCGGTTGGTTTTTTCTGCGCCCGTTTGAACCTGTCGATCAGGTGGCGGTGATTCATGTGGATGGAGTCATTGTCGGCGGCCGGGGCCAGTCGGGGTTGTTCGCTGACGGCGGCGGAACCGACGCCATCATCCGCCAGATCCAGTCGGCCCGTGATGACACGGCTGTGCGAGCGGTGGTGATCCGGATCAACAGCCCCGGCGGTAGCGCGCCAGCCTCGCAGGAAGTCGGCGAAGAACTGAAGAAGCTGCGTGCGTCCGGCAAGGTTGTTGTCGCTTCGATGGGCGATATCGCGGCGTCGGGCGGGTACTGGATCGCGGCGCTCTGCGACAAGATTTACGCCAATCCGGGCACGATTACCGGCAGTATCGGCGTGTACATCCCCTATGCGAATTGGCAGGAATTGTTCAAAAAAGTCGGCGTTTCTGGTGAAAAAATCAAGAGCGGACCGCATAAAGACATGCTGTCGCCGGAGCGGCCGATGACAGACAAAGAACGGGCGATCGTACAGGAAATGGTCGATGATCTCTACGAACAGTTTGTGGCTGTTGTTGCCGAAGGCCGCAAAATGGATCCCGCCAAAGTGCGCCAATTGGCTGACGGCAGAATCTATACCGGACGGCAGGCCCGGTCGTTGGGCCTGGTCGACGAAATGGGAACCATGGAGGAGGCGGTGCGCTCGGCGGCTAAAACCGCAGGGATATACGGCAAACCGGTTCTCAAGGAATATGGTCGCACCGGCTTTTGGGAAGCGATCTTTGGCCCCAGCGGCCAGTCGCTGCTCGGTTCCTTCCTCAATCAATTGCTGCAAAACGTAGTTTCTCAGAATCCCGCTTTAAGTTATCCGGCGAATACGCCGCAGTTTCGCTGACACGGAGAAATGATGCGCAAGCAAATCCTGATTGTTTTAGTCTGTGCGTTGCTGGTCGTTGCCGGTTGCACTACATTTGTCCCGTCGACTACAACGCCGCTTTCGGCAACCGGGCCTGACACCCAAGCGCGGCTTGCGGTGGCAGGCCTGAAAGAGTTGCCGGTTGCTGAAAAAAGCGACTGGCGCTTGCCGCAAAATCTGCTGTCGGAAGGCGACGGCAATTTTTCGCGTGTGGTGACTGGACGCAGCCTGTCGGCGCCGCAAGCGCTGGAACTGGGGACTACCGCCGGTTCACGCAGCGAATACTTCCTTGATATGGACAGCACCGAACCGGAGCTGGCATATCGTTTTCAGTTCCGGTCCACCCAAGGAATCGGTCGGATGAAAATTGCCGCTCTCACGAAAGATGGACAGGCCGTTGCTAGCGTGGGCTTTGTCTTCACCGGCAGCCTGCCGCAACGAACCGATCGTGCGGTTTGGCTGGATCGTCGTCTGGCCAACAACTACCAGGGCGACTGGGTGCAAGAGCAGATCAGGCCCAGTGAGTTGTTTTCTTTTCATGTTCCCGCCTTTACGCCGGACCAGGTGACCCGTTATCGGGTCAGTATCGAAGCTGGCAACGGGCAGCATGTGTTGATTACCGACTTGAAATCAACCGGATCGCAAGTGGAGGGCGTGCGCGTCGTCTGGCGATCCGTACCGCTTGCCGTCTCTGTGGGAGACGTGATTTCCCTGCGTACGGAAATCAGTAATGTGACCGACCGGGTGCTGGAAAACCTGTCGTTGAAACTGCTGGAGCCGTATGCTTACGGCTTGATTATCCAAGGTCCTGTCGAACAGAAGATTGCTAAGTTGGCAGTTGGTGAAACGGTGACATTGGACTGGCAGGTACGGGCCCAACGGGCTTCTGCGGTAAATCTGGGCTTGCCCTGGGATTTGCGACTGGCGGTTAACAAAACGACGGCGCCGTCGGTGGCTCGCATCGAGGTGACCGACCCGACGCCCGGAAAAGTGTTTTATGTGATGACCGAAGACCTGGAGCCAATTGATGCCGCCGGCTATCCTACCGCCTGGGGTAATCAGAATGGCTGGCTGGATGCGGAAGAATTTCGCGTCCAGCTGATTGATAAAGCAGAAGCGCTGAACCGGGTTGCCGAAAAGCACGGCGCACTCTGGACCCATTACATTGCCATGCCGGTCCTGGATGCCGGCGAGTGGGCGGCGGCCCAGTCGAAAAAAACGGATTGGCGCAAGACCCTGGACGCGGTCCGTGCCTCGATCAAGGCGCAGTCAAAACGGGGCCATGAATATGCCTTGCATCTCCACTCCGACTATGACCCGGAGGCGCCCGGCAACGTCTTGTCCTACAATCCGGCTACCGACGGTTTTTGGGCCAATCACCTGCGACATGGCTGGGCCCATTCGTTTCCTGATGAGGGCGACCCGCAGCAACGGGCGACCCGAACCGGTATTCTATTTCATTATTTGCGCCAGTTGACCAAACTGACGGTCGATTTTCCCACCGGCGAAGTGTTGTCGGCGCGGACCGGCTCGTTTGATTTTGGCAATGGGCCGGAATCGGAAGCGATGAGCATGCGTGCTTACAAAGCGGCCGGCCTGTGGGGCAATAGCGACGCGGACGGCAATGCCGGCGGCATTACTTCCGGCGATTTCCTGAAAGCAGTTTATCTGACACCGCCGGATGATATCAATGCACCAGCCACCGACCTGAAAAAACTCGGCATTGTCGAGTTTCGCCCCACGCCACGACAACTGATCATGTATGATGTTGACAGCGCGGTCACGATGAACGAAAAAGTGCGTCAAGGCATGAACCTGTTTCAGGATGGCGGACGGGTGCGTCCGGGAGTAAAGGGGATCACCGGCTTTTCCCATGCGATGTTCATCATGGGGAGCAGTGGTTGGAAAAGTACGACTGGCGGCCATTATCAGGCGTTGGACGACCATCTTGCTTTTCTGAAACAGGAGTATGTGCAGAAAGGGCTGTTGCAATTCGGCACAGCGACCGACCTGACCCGCGCTTATCTCGATTATTATTGGCCGGAACCGCTGGTAATGCTGGGGCCATTGCAAAAAGCCACCGCAACAGGCCTGGAGTTCGCGCTCGATTTTATCGGCAGGCAAATTCCGGTCGACGTGGCGCACAAACATCAGTTAACGCTAAAAATCCCCCTGCGCTTCTGGGACAGCGGCCTGCGGGCCACGCTGCTGAAAAACGGCAAACCGGTTCAGGAACTGTTGCTCAGCGGCAATCGGCACGAAATTAAATTTAGCTGGGATAACCGCGGCGATGAGTATCGCCTGGTGATTGGGCAACGGGTGCCTACCAAAGCTGTGCAGCCGGCGCAGAACCTGTTTGAACAACGCGACTTGCCGGCAGGTAAGCCACCGGCTCTGCCGCGCCAACCGGATAATCTGTTCAAATCCGAGGCGCGGCCCCGGTTGCGCTAAGCAATGACTTGAGTAAGGTTACAAGTTATTATAGGAAGGGGGCGGCAACATGCGGTTTTTTCTCGACACAGCCAATATCAAGGAAATACGGGAAGTAGCCGGGTTTGGACTGTTGGATGGGGTTACCACCAATCCCTCGTTGATCGCCAAGGAGAAACAAAACATTCACTCGGTCATTCGCGAAATCTGCGAGATTGTTGAAGGCCCGGTCAGTGCGGAAGTCATTGCAACTACAGCGCCGGAAATGATCGCAGAGGGGCGGGAACTGGCGGCGCTCGGCCGTAATGTCGTGGTCAAGGTGCCGATGACTCTCGAAGGACTCAAAGCGGTGCACGGACTTTCCCAGGAAGACATCCCGACCAATGTGACGCTGGTATTTTCGGCCAATCAGGCGCTAATGGCGGCCAGGGCGGGCGCGGTATTTGTCAGTCCGTTCGTCGGCCGGCTCGATGACATCAGCGAAGAGGGTGTGCATCTGGTCAAAACGATTGCCGATATCTTTGCCATCCATGACATCGATACCGAAATCATTGCCGCCAGTATCCGCCATCCGATGCATGTCACTCAATCGGCGCTGGCCGGCGCGCATATCGCGACTGTTCCTTACAAAGTGCTGCTGTCGTTGGTGAATCATCCGTTGACCGACGCCGGGATCGCCCGCTTCCTCGATGATTGGAAAAAAGCCAACCTGTAATTTATCGGCCGGCTGAATACAACAAGAATAGCCAGAGGGCTTCGGCGCCGCCGAGGCCCTTGTCGGCGTGTGAAAGGATATAATGCACAGTTTATTGCAGAGTTTTGGACAATGCGGCAGTATCCGCAGTATCGTTGAGCAGTATGGTCGCTCGGAGCGGCGCCCTTTGGCTGTAAATGGTTTGTCTGGCGCGGCGAGGAGTGTGCTGGTCGCTTCGTTTGCCGCCGCACAGGACACTCCCTTGCTGCTGGTTACCGCATCGAGGGAAACGCTGGATCTCTACCGTCATGATTTGTCGCTGCTGTGCGCCGCACGGACCGTCCTGGAACTGCCGATCAGCGACCCGGCGTCAGTGCACGCGATGGCGCGCAGTCAAGAACTGGCTAGGCAGCGGACAGAAGCACTGTCGCGCCTCTCGGCCGGCGAACCGGTCATTGTACTGGCGACGATTGAGGCGTTTGCGATGCGGCTACCGCTGCCGCAGCAATTTTACGCCAACCAGTGCCAGCTGCACCAGGGCGAAATGGTTGAGCGGGACGAATTGTTGGCGCGGCTTGTCCAGTTTGGCTATGAACGGGCTGACCGGGTCGACTCTGTTGGCTATTTCAGCAATCGCGGCGGCATTATCGATGTGTTTCCGGTAAATTTGGCCATGCCGGTCAGGCTCGAATTTTTTGGCGATGCGATTGATTCGATCAGGGAGTATCACCCCGTGACACAGCGGTCGGTGAAAACTTTGTCGGCGGTTACTTTGCTGCCATCGGTCGATTCCGGTGAATTTCTGGCGGACAGCAGTGTAGTCGCTTACATGCCGGCAGGCGGCGGGATCATTTTTGATGAACCGGCTCGATTGGAAGAAAGTCTGACCAATCTCAGGCAGTCCGACGACTTGGCGAGTACCCGGACGCACGACTGGAATCTGCTGAAGCGGCAGGCATTGGCCGAAACCAGAACTTGTTTCCTGTCCATGATGAGTTATGCGCTGGAGGCGTCTGCTGCCCACGCCGCGATCAATGTCGTGCTGCGGGGAATCGCGCCCTATCATCGCAAAATCGATTTTTTGCTGAATGATATCCAGGCTTGGCAGGCGCGGCATTATCAGATTATCCTGATGATGTCAGGCTTGCAGTCGGCGACGGTATTGCGGGAAAGTTTGCTTAAACAGGGCGTTGCGGCCCAGGCGGCGACAGACAGTGACGTGATCGAGGGGCCCGGCGTTTTTGTCATGGCAGGCAATCTGTCAGGCGGCTTTGAATTGCCGGAAGATCGGTTGGCGATTATCACCGAACGGGAGATCAAGGGCCGGTTGAAGCTGCAACGGCGCGCCCGGGTCGGACAAGCGCGGCGGATCGCCGATTATTCCGAACTCAAAGTCGGCGACTATGTGGTTCATGTCGCGCACGGAATCGGCAAATACGCCGGTGTCGAAACAATCGAACTGAATGGGGTTCATCGGGACTATTTCCATATCCGTTACGCGGCGGATGATAAATTGTATGTGCCAACCGATCAGGTCCAGCTGTTGCAGAAGTATATCGGCGCCGAAGGCGAAGCGCCCAAACTGTCGAAACTGGGCGGAACCGACTGGGCCAGAGCCAAATCCAAAGCCAAGGCGGCGATTGCCGATTTGGCCCGTGAACTACTGGAACTTTATGCCCGGCGCAGCATTACGCCAGGCTTTGCATTTTTGCCGGATACGCCATGGCAGGCGGAGTTTGAAGAAGCGTTTCCGTTTGAAGAAACGCCGGACCAATTGAGTGCAATTGCCGAAATCAAGGCGGATATGGAGAAACCGCTGGCTATGGAGCGGCTATTGTGCGGCGATGTCGGCTTCGGCAAGACCGAGGTGGCGCTGCGGGCGGCATTCAAAGCGGTGATGAGCGGCAAACAGGTCGCAGTGCTCGTGCCGACGACGGTATTGGCCCAGCAGCATTACCAGACTTTCTCCAGCCGGTTTGCCGCGTTTGGCCTGAGCGTCGATGTGGTCAGCCGGTTCCGCTCGGCAGCCGAGCAGCGAGATGCATTGCAGCGGACGGCGGAGGGGAAAGTGGACCTGTTAATTGGGACGCATCGTTTGCTGCAGTCGGATGTGGCGTTCAAAGATTTGGGCTTGCTGGTAGTCGATGAAGAACAACGGTTTGGTGTGGCGCAGAAGGAACGGTTGAAAAAATGGAGTTTCGGTCTGGATGTTTTGACGTTGACTGCTACGCCGATTCCCCGCACACTGCACATGTCACTGGCCGGAATGCGAGATATGAGCACGATCGAAAGCGCGCCTGAAGACCGGTTGCCAGTGCAGACCTATGTCGTGGAATATCATGCGGCGCTGATCGCGGATGCGATCAGGCAGGAACTGAGCCGCGGCGGACAGGTTTATTTCGTTTACAATCGGGTTGAAACGATTGAAAAAGTCCATCACGACCTCAAACAACTCGTGCCGGAGGCGAAAATCGGCGTGGCGCACGGCAAGATGCAGGAAGACAGCCTTGAGGATGTGATGCTGGATTTCTATGAAGGACATTACAATCTGTTATTGTGCACCAGCATCATTGAGAATGGCCTGGATGTGTCCAATGCCAATACCATCATCGTGTATGACGCCGATCATTTCGGTTTGTCCCAGCTGTATCAGATGCGCGGCCGCGTCGGACGTTCCGACCGGCTGGCCCACGCCTACCTGACTTACCGACCGCAAAAAGTGATCAGTGAGATTGCCGAAAAACGGTTGCGGGCGATTATGGAGTTTACCGAATTGGGCGCAGGATTCAAAATTGCCATGCGCGACCTGGAGATCCGCGGCGCCGGCAATCTGCTGGGCTCCCAGCAACATGGCCATATCGTTGGCATTGGCTTTGAGATGTACTGCCGGTTGCTGGAAGAAGCGATCCGCACGCTGAAAGACGGGCCGCAGGCCGAGGCGGCGCCGGATCCGGTGATTGAGCTGCTGCTTGATGCCTATATCCCGAATGACTATGTCGAAGATGCGATGCATAAAATTGAACTGTATCAGCAGATTGCCGCACTTCGCAACGAAGACCAGGTTGCTGATTTGTTGGATGCGATGATTGACCGGTTCGGCGATCCGCCGGCAGCGTTGAACAATTTGATGATTGTGGCCCGGATTAAGAATTATGCCCGTTCCATGGGGGTAAAATCAATCATTCAGACCGGCGATTGGATCGCGATCAGTTTCGGCGACAAACCGGACGTAAATGTACAAGGACTATTTGAACTCCGTACGCGTGCGACTGGGCGCATCAAGGTTCAGGCTGGGCCGCCGGAAATGATCAGCGTCAAAAAAGCGCCGGCAGGCAAAGAAAACTTCGGCGCCTGGCTGTTATCGGTGTTTCAGGCGATAGCCCCAGTGACCGCGCCTTGACGAAAAACGCCCGCGCAGGTTACTATAAGTTTGCATTTCATACTGTAGGTACATTTATTAAGCAGGAGGCCTGGAACAAATTGCGATTCAGGTCGGAAGGAATAGTTCGCGTTGAGCAAGGATAAGTTTCTTAAAGGAGCTTTGATTCTGACGGTCGCCGGCATCATCGTCAAGGTGATCGGTTCGGTGAACCGGATTTTATTGTCCCGTCTGCTGGGCGGCGAAGGCATCGGCCTATACCAGATGGCCTATCCGATTTATCTGCTGGCGCTCAGCATTTCCTCGGCCGGCATTCCGGTGGCTATTTCCATCATGGTGTCGGAAAAGGCGGCCTTGCAAGATTATAAAGGCGCCAATCGGGTCTTTCGCATCTCTCTGTCGGTGATGGTTGTGACTGGCGCCGTATTTTCCGCCTTGCTGTATTTTGGCGCGGGCTGGCTGATTGAGCATCAATACGTACGTGACCCGCGGGCCTATTATGCGATTGCGGCCCTGGCGCCGGCGATTTTTTTCGTGACGATCCTGGCCAGTTATCGCGGCTATTTTCAGGGCATGCAGCGGATGTTGCCCACCGGGTTCTCGCAAATTGCCGAGCAACTGGTCCGCGTTGTGACGATGGTTGCCTTTGCCTGGTATCTGCTGCCGCGCGGACTTGAATACGCGGCGGCGGGCGCCAGTTTTGGCGCAGGCCCGGGCGCTGTGGACTTGCTAACACTGCGCGCCGCGCGCTTGCTCGCCGAAGCGGATGTTGTGCTGCACGATGCGCTCGTGACGGATGAAGTCTTGGCGCTGGCTAGCAAAGCGAAGCTTTACAATGTCGGAAAGCGCGCCAATCGCCCCTCGGTGGATCAGCGTCTCATCTGCCGTTTGCTGGTGCGCATGGCGCAGCGTCACGCGGTGG
>JBGSKE010000266.1:0-4348 GCA_041741355.1 Negativicutes bacterium
GTCTGGCCCAGATCGAAGAATTGAAACGAGAACTGCGAACCAAAGAAGATTATCTACAAAGCGCCAATGAAGAATTGGAAACCTCCAATGAAGAATTGAAATCAACCAATGAGGAACTGCAAACCGTCAACGAAGAATTGCAGTCGACGAATGAAGAACTGGAAACTTCCAAGGAAGAACTGCAGTCGGTCAATGAGGAGCTATCTACTGTCAATACCGAACTGCAGACCAAGGTAACCGACCTGACCCGGATCAACAACGACATGAATAACTTATTGGCCGGAACCGGCGTCGGAACGGTCTTTGTCGACCATCAGCTGCGCATCCAGCGATTTACCCCAGCAGTAACCCAGATCATCAATCTGATTTTATCCGATGTGGGCCGACCGGTCGGGCACATCGTCTCCAACCTCATCGGTTACAACACTCTCGTTGAAGACTTACAGGCCGTGCTCGACACCCTGATTCCCCGCGAGACGGAAGTAGAGACAAAATCCGGCGACTGGTTTTTGCTCCGCATTCGCCCTTATCGCACCCTGGAAAACGTGATCGAAGGCGGCGTCATCTCCTTCTTCAACATCTCAGAAATGAAACGTACCGAAGCCGCCCTGCGGCAGACCGAAGCAAAATGCCGCGTGCTGTTTGAGACCATGCCGCAAGGAGTCGTTTTCTTGAATCGCTCAGGACAGGTGATCGAAGCAAACTCCGCTGCCGAACGCATCCTGGGAATCACGATTGAGCTATTGCAACAGCGCAGCCCGCTAGCGCCGCTTGGTCAGGTAGCATCAGAAAACGGAACCAATATTCCGGTTCAGGAACAGCCGGCAATGATCGCCTTGAAAACCGGGCAGGAAGTTCATGGAGTGGTCATCGGCATACAGACGCCGCAAAAAACAGCCCCCACCTGGATTCGCGTCAATGCAATTCCTCAGTTCCTGCCGGGTGAGATCAAACCCTATCAAGTGTATATGACTCTGGACGATATTACGACCGAAAAAGACCTTCCCTAAGACGTCAGCACAAATCTGGCGCAGGGAATCTGCCTGGAGGTGCAACCATTACTAACGCCAAGGAACAAGCCTTACGCATGCATGCCGAAAAAATCGCCGGCCATACGACCATCCCCGTGACGAACCAGGAGGATTCCTGGCCGGAAACAGCCCGTGGTTTGCTGCACGAATTAAGAGTGCATCAGATTGAACTGGAACTGCAAAATGAAGAATTGCGCCTAACACAATGCGACCTGGAAACAACGCGGGGCCGCTATTTTGACTTGTACGACCTGGCGCCGGTTGGCTATGCCACACTCAGCGCCACCGGCTTAATTCTGGAAGCGAACCTGGCCTTGGCCGATTTGTTAGGCGTCGAAGGACGAACGCTAAAGGGTCAGGCATTTACCCGCTACATTCATGGAGCCGATCAAGATATTTTTTATCATCATCAAAAAACTCTGTTTCGTTCCACGGAGCCGCAAACCTGCGAACTTCGCCTGCGCAATCAGAACGGAACGATCTTTTGGTCGCATTTGGATTCATCCGTCACCACCGACACAAACGGTCAACTTGTTTGTCGCATTGTAACAATCGATATCAGCGAACGCAAAAATAGCGAAGCCACCTTGTCCGAAAGCGAAGCCCGCTACCGGGCGCTGATTGAACAATCGCCCGAATCCGTTCTGGTCTGCGATCCGGATAGCGGCGACGTTATCGAAGTCAATTCCCGCTTCAACGAACAGTTTGGCTATTGTTTGACTGCAGAAGGCCCGCTGAATCTTGCTTCTATATTTGGCCACGATCAGCAAAGCATCAGTGACCGCTTGGAAAAAGCTAAACAACTGGGCGTTTTAACTCCACAACGTTTTCGTTTTTTGCACAAAAACGGTATGCTGTTGCACGTTGAAGTGACAGCAACTGTGGTTCATTACCGAAACCGCACATTATTTACAATGACATTGCGGGATGTTACCGAAGCGGTTCATTTGGAGCAGGTTAACCGGAATGACGCGCAATTGGCGGCCCGGGTCCAAAAGGCGTTGTTGGTTTCGCCCCAACCTTCGGAACATTTGGCGCTCAGCTTGGTTTATCACCCCTTGACTTACGTCGGCGGCGATTTGTATTTTATGGATTGGCGCTATCGCGGCGAAGTATTGCGGGGTTTTTTGATCGATACCGCGGGACATGGACTAGGCACTGCGCTCCACACTTCCGCCATGCATGTTTTGCTGCGGGAAGTAAATGATTTGGACCTGCCCCTGTCCGCCCAGATGAGCTGGCTGAATCGGCGGGCCAACGAGTATTTTGATGATGGAGTGTTTGCCGGCGCCTTGGGATTTGAACTTGACCTGAAGACCCGCCAGTTGCGTTGGGTCTGCGCCGGTATGCCGGAGCTCTGGGTATCCAGCCAGGCGCACCGCGGCGTGTTTAAAAAGCCGGGCATGTATCTGGGCATGATGGAAGATGAATTCTTTGAAACACACACTCTGCCGCTGGCTGTCGGCGACTCGCTGTATCTATTGACGGATGGCTTGACCGATTTGCTGACCAAGAAACTGACTTCGCCGCTTGAACAGTATGCGGCAATGGTCGCTCTTTTGCGGAAACTGACCGCGTCGCCAGAATGCCGGGATGATGCCACAGCAATCTGTGTTCGCATTATTTCCTTTCCCGATGTTTCGCTGCCGCAGACTGGCTGGCCGCGGACGATTCGGTTTAGCAGTTTCGGCGATTATCAACGACTCAAAGGAGAAGTAGCGCATATCCTGGCGGAAGCGACAGGAAAATTGCACTCGGTCCAAGAAGTTGCCGTGAATGAGGCGTTAGCCAATGCGCTGGAATGTCGCGATGGCGTTCCCCGCCAACAACAAGCCTCGCTCCGATTCAACAAAATCGGCAACCGACTGATTGTTCGGGCTCAATCATCCCGCATCGGCTTTGCTGGCAATGCGATGTTGCGGCGTCTCCGCGCCCACCCGGAAGATCTGTTTTCGTTTGGCGAAGATGCAGCTATGGGACGAGGAATTCCAATCATGCTCTCACTTGCGCACCAAATGCTATACAACAGCGAAGGGACTGAAGTCTTATTGGCCTGGCGATTGCCTGATGCATTTAACTAAGCAACAGACTAGCTCACTACCGTATTGACATTTTTTTCGCCGCACCATATGATTAGTCTTGGCATTTTCAGAAAAAACTGTCGTTTTAGGCTAGTTCAATGTGTCAGAGGAGGTCAATGAGCGTTGACAAAGAAAAAACGGATTGATTTGCGTCGTGCCAAGCCGGGTATGGTCCTGGCTACGCCAGTGTTGTCCGATACAGGCCGCGTAATCATCAATGAAGGCGCCCTACTCACCGAGGCCTTGCTGGAGAGTCTGGAAACCTGGCAAATTTCTTCGCTGAGCATCTGGGACGAAGACGAACTGCCACAACAATTTTCCGCTGTGCATTTTGAAACCGAGTATGATAAAACTCTGCAGATGATTGACAATGCTTTTGCTACCCTACGATTCTGCGGCGAGCTGCCGCTGGCTGAAATGCAGCAAAGCGTCGTCGGTTCGGTACTGCAAATGACGGAGATGGTGGGCGCGATTCAGCACCTGCACTCGATGCGGCGTCTCGGCGAATACACAATCCACCATTCGGTCGGCGTCAGCGTAATCTGCGGCGTCCTGGGGAAATGGCTGGGCTATGAGGGAACTGCGTTGCGGGATATCATTTTGGCCGGCCTCTTGCACGATATCGGCAAAACCCAAATACCCGAAGAGTTGATCGCCAAACCGGAAAAGCTGACCGCCGAAGAAATGGCGCAGATGAAACAGCACAGCGCGCTGGCGATCGAACTACTGCGCAAGGCCGAGACCGCCACCATGGATGTAGTCCTGGCGATCCTGCAGCATCATGAGCGAATGGACGGCAGTGGTTATCCAAACGGCCTGAGCGGCGACAAAATCCACCCTTACGCCCGTATCTTGGCGGTGGCGGATCTCTATGACGCCGTAACTTCGGACCGACCGTTCCAGCAAAAAAACAGTCCGTTCGGCGCGGCCCGTCTGATCGCCGGCGATATGTACGACAAACTGGACACGGCGACCAGCGCCACCTTCCTCGAACATCTGCGCGATCAGTTCATCGGCAGCCAAGTTCAGCTCAGCGACGGCAGGCTGGCCGAAGTCATCATGATCCGTAATGATTACACGTTCCAGCCGGTGGTTAAAACACATGATGGAAAATTCGTCGATATCGGTCGCACACCTAGCCTGAAAATCTTTCAGCTGGCCGGCATGTGACCGGTCGGTCGAATATCAATGCAAGAGGCTGTCTCGCGCAAGGTTACTAGTAACCTTGCGCGAGAC
>JBGSKE010000267.1:0-4644 GCA_041741355.1 Negativicutes bacterium
GATGCGGCCGGCCTGGCGATTTCGGAGAAGATGCGCGGCCAGATCAGCGGCCTGACTAAGGCCAGCAGCAATGCAGATGATGCCATCTCCCTTCTGCAAACTGCTGAGGGCGCCCTTGATGAAACCACCAGCATTCTGCAACGTATGCGAGAGTTGGCAGTGCAAGCCTCCACCGACACGCTGACATCATCAGACAAATCCGATATCCAGGCCGAGTTCACGGAATTGACCGAGGAAATCGACCGGATCGCCAAAACCACCCAGTTCAATACCAAAAATTTGCTGGACGGTACGATGAGCGCCAAGACGGCTGCGGTAGCCAACGTTTCAACCAATGTTTCATTATCTGACACCACCTGCCTTGCCGATGCACTATCCGCTTTAAAAGATACCGCCGGAAACTCATTGGGCATATCAGCCTGCATTGCCGCCGTTGCTTGCGGCGATACTATTCCTGCTACTGGTTACAGCGGAAGTGGCACCGCTGGTTGTGTAGCTACTGCCGCTACTGCTTGCGATGGTGTCGCTTCTGACACAATAACCGTCAGTTATGTGAAAAATGGCGCCATGTGCACGATCAGTTTAACTGGTGATAGCACCATGACTTGTGTTACCGAAGCGTTTGCTTGCGCCGGCATGACTTTAGCCAGCGGCGCTAATGGCGAATGGACCGTCACAGCATCAACCGCAGGTTCCGAAGATGCGATTTACGGAGTGACTTTTACAGTCACAGATGCTGATGGCAACGAAAACCTCACAGCGCAGAACGCATTGTCCGGCTGGACACAGACAACCAGCGCCACCGACGCTCGCTCCAACGGCTCGGCGAACGTGTTGATCGGGGCCAATACCGGCCAAAACTTCAACATTTCCATCAATGCCATGGATGCCACCTCGCTTGGGGTTGACAACCTCAGTGTTAGTAGTACGGCTGAAGCTGACGTGGCCATCAAGGTCATCGATACGGCAACCGCCATGGTGTCTGCCGAACGGGGCAAAATGGGCGCGGAAGAGAATCGTCTGCAACATACCATTAATAACTTGACAACTTCCAGTGAAAACATCACTGCCGCTGAATCCCGTATTCGCGACGTCGATATGGCGGCTGAAATGGCTACCTACACCAAATACAGCGTCATCGGTCAAGCAGCAACCGCGATGCTTGCCCAGGCCAATCAACTCCCCGAACAAGTACTGTCGCTACTGAAGTAAGCGCAGTCGCTACAGCGAAGCCCCTCCGGCAAAATACTGCGGGAGGGGCTTCTTGCTCGATATAATTGATATTAAGTTTTCCGCCTCAGCGCTATACCTTGGATACACCAGCTGTATTTCCCATCGCTGCGGTGTATTCCGATTCCGTCAATCCACCCGATCCATCGGTATCGAAGCTTTTAAACAAATTGGCAGCCATTTCTTCTGTAACATCGTCGGGACGCGCTGCCGCCAATTCTTCTGCACTGATCGTACCATCCTGATTGGTGTCCAATGCGTCAAATGAGGCCGAGCTATCGGCGGAGCTCGAACTGCCTGATCCGGCTGACGGCGGAGGTGGCGGCGGCATATCATTCGTAGCTGTTGTATATTCCGATTCCGTCAATGAGCCCGAGCTATCGGTGTCAAAACTGCTATATAAATTAGCTGACATTTCGGCAGTCACATCACTGGGACGCGCTGCGGAAAACTCTTCTTCACTGAGAGCACCATCTCCGTTGGCATCCATCTTGCTAAACATTTCGGCAGCCGATAGCCGGACCGATTGCGCCTCACTGGACAATTGGAACGTATCCCCGTCAGAATTAGTCGCGACAACCCCCGTCAAACTGCTTTTTGAGCTTTTGGCGGAATCCTCGGTCGTCGTAGTGCTTTTGGCAGAATTGGCATAGGGATTCAACAGTAGGGAAGCCAAGCTGCTACTTACGGAAGAAACACTCATGTTACACGCCTTCTTTCTTGTTTATTTTTCAGTCCCTTTGGAGGCTTCACCTTACAGTACGGCGCAATTTCTTTGAATTGCATCGTAAAATATAGTGTTTCAAGTGTTTTATACTCGTAACCATTTCGGGCCTCGATTGTCATGCCCCAAACACACTGTCCGGGAGTCATCACTCCAGAACACTTGGATATGGATCCCTCTTGCACCACACCTAACGATTTCGATCATATTGATCATATTAACGACTGTAAACTCCTGCGTTCCTTCATAAAAAAACAAAACGTGTTGCCCATTCGGCGAAACCCAGTCCGGTTGTCGAACCTCCCCGGCAAGCGAACATATCAACGTACCTGTTCCTGTATTCCAAAGATTGGTTTGTCTTTGTATCCGGCCAATTAGTCGTGTTCCATCGCCAAGAAACAGCAGGTTGGTTGCAGTAAATCCAGCCGGCATGTTCAATTCAATCACTGCTTGCTGCAAAGTATTCCACAACAAGGATTGATCACTATAATGCTCAACAGCTAAATAGTTGCCATCGGCAGAAAACGTCATACGAGCAATTCTTCCCCAATCCGGCAAGCAACGTTTTTCACCCGACTGCATATCCCATAGCACTGCTGCCTGCGCTTCAAAACTCACAGCCACCCAGCGCCCATCCTGCGATATCGCGTGGTGTTGCGGAGTAGCGCATGATTCTGACAATATGCAGCTTGCAGAAACGTCCGCCAATGAATATACGGATAGTTTTACTGTATCTGCGACGACAGTTACCCAGTCATCATCAGACTGAGTTTCGCCAATATGACGAATAGTTGAAGGAGCCGAAAAATCAGCCAGCTCTTTCCCTGTCGCGCTGTCCAGCACAACAATCCGCCCCTTAGCGTCTCCAGTTGCCAGCCATTTCCCACTATTGCCAAAGCGTATCTGAGTAGCCCCTTTCGTAGCGCGAGAAGAACAATAAGCCTGGGGTGGGTGCATCCGCCACAACCCAACAACGCCTGTTGCTCCAGCCAACGCCATTTCATCAGACCGTGCAGGATTATAACGCAAGCCGGCGGGACGCCAAATGTCGGTTTTCCATTCCGCAACGACCCGCCCAGTGACCAGCGACAGAACGCGGACCTTACTGGACTCGTCGGCGAACACAAAATGTTCGCCATCCGGCAACCAATCCTTAGCAGAGAAAACACGACCACATTTGCGGCTTTCCGGACATAGCTCGGCGATTTCCCGCCCTGTTGCGACATCCCATAATTTATTGACGCCGGCAAAATCGCCACTCAACAACGTTCGCCCATTCGGACTAAACTCCAATATCGACACCGAATCCAAATGCCCGACCAAATCAAACTGATTCGTCTCTGTCTGAATTTGCCACAACAACAACCAGCCATCTTGTTGCCCCGTAGCCAGGAATAGTCCGTCCGGCGACAAGGCAACTTGTTGAATGCCGCTCAATGACCAATATTTCGCACTCCGGCAATCAATTTTGTGCTGCAGGCCACCGGTTTTCGCATTCCATATCTTTACGACGCCTTCATCGTCGCCTGTTACAAGCTGACTGCCATCCACACTGAAACAAATGCTGTTGATTACAGCCGCATGTTGCAATACCGCTATTTTTTGCTGCTGCATCACATCCCAGAGATCCAATTGCCAATCGCCGCGCAAATGAACAGCAACCGTGGCCAGGTCTGGTGAAAAAACATCACTGCTGCTCCATGCCTTGCAGGGGAAATACGGCAAACAAGCCTGTTGCTTCACTTCACCAGTTCGCCAGCACCAGCGAAAAATCGCCAGTGTCGACTCGGCGCCAAGTAGCCAGGGACTGTTAGTCTGCGATTCTTCCAGCTTGGTATTTGGTTCCACAGCAACAAGGGCATTCTTTCCCAAGTCCCACACTTCCCTGCCCGGCTCACCGTAAACTAATTGCAATGCCTTGCCGTCACCGGCAAAACTCAACTGTCGCAGCGGTTTTTTATCTGGCAGGCAATTTTCCTGCAGCAAGCGGTACTGCTGCGTTTCCCACACGTTGACAGCCCGTTCCGTCACCCGACGGATCGCTGCCAGATAGCGTCCTTCCGGGCTCACTACTATGTCGGACACGTTCTGAACACCCCACTGCGAGAGTAAAATGCCTTTGACGATATCCCAGCGTCGGATTTCCAGTGCATCAGCAGTTGCCACGACCAAATTTTCCCTGTCAACACGAATTGTTCGAATTCCCCCCTCGTGTTCACCTAGCTTGCAAACGCTGCAATTTTCTTCAAGGTTGGCGACAAAAACCTGAGTCCCGGCCACGACAACCAACCATGAATCAGCAACAGCAAATTTTGTAATTTCTCCAGCCGGGAGTCCTGCCGGTAGTCCAATTTCTGCTTGTTGCACGCAGTCCCAGCAACGAAGTTGTCCCGCCTGATCCAATGCCAATAGTCGTTGGTCCGCCAGTGCAAACTCAACCTGAACAACCGCAGGGCACATCTCCGCCGCCAAAGCCGACGACTGGGGCAGAAAAGCAATGGCATCCGGCAGTTGCATTCCCAACAGTTTACGCCGGCGCACAGACAATGCGCCCGACCAGATGGCAACCGACCCGTCCGATCTTCCGGCAGCCAAACTGCGGCCATTGCTGCTGTAGGATAAAGCGGTAATGTCTCTGTCGCTGTCAAACCTACCAATACACTGCCTGCGTCGCACCGACCACAGACTAA
>JBGSKE010000268.1:0-1847 GCA_041741355.1 Negativicutes bacterium
ATTTTGAAATATCGCTGCAGGCCGACGAAGCCGAACACACTCTGACCATCACCGACAATGGGATCGGCATGACCTATGATGAAGTCGTGGAAAACATCGGTACCATCGCCAAATCCGGTACAAAATCGTTTCTGGACAAGTTGAAGGAATCGGGCACAGTCGGCGACAGTGAGCTGATCGGCCAATTCGGCGTTGGTTTCTATTCCGCGTTCATGGTCGCGGAAAAAGTCACACTGATCACCCGCGCCCCCGGCCAACTCAGCGGAGTTTGCTGGGAATCGACCGGCGATGGAACATACACCATCGAAGAATGCGCCCGGGAAAAACGCGGCACCAGCTTGATCCTAACACTGCACCCGGATTTCCGCTCCAGTGAGAAACCGGAAGAAAACTATCTCAACCAATACACTCTGCAACGCTTGATCAAAAAATACTCCGACTATATCCGCTCTCCGATCAAAATGAACTTCACGCTCAAAGGCAAGGAAGGCGAGCCGGATACGATTGAAAACCGCACGCTGAACTCGATGACGCCGCTGTGGGTCCGCCCGAAAGCCGAGATCAAAGAAGAAGAATACAGCCAATTCTATAAAGAAGTGTTCCATGCCTGGGATGACCCGCTGGAAGTGATCCATACCAAAGCGGAAGGCGCGGTGGAGTACACCACGTTGCTCTTCATTCCTTCGCACGCGCCGTTTGATTTCTATCAACGCGAAACGACCTCCGGCATCCGGCTGTATTCAAAGAACGTGTTTGTCATGGATAACTACCAGGACCTGCTGCCCGAATACTTGCGCTTTGTTCAGGGCTTAGTCGACTCGCCCGATTTTTCGCTCAACATTTCGCGTGAACTGTTGCAACACAGCAGTCAACTGAAAAAAATCGGCAAAAATCTGGAAAAAACGGTCGTCAAAACGCTGGAAAAAATGCTGGAAAAAGATCGGCCCCAATACAACAAGTTCTGGCAAGAATACGGCAAGGCGATGAAGAACGGCGTTTACTCAGACTTTACCAACCGGGACAAATTGAAGGAATTGCTACTGTTCCCCACCTCCCATTCAACTGATGAACTAACAACCCTTGATGAATACATCGCCAGAATGCCGGAGCAGCAAACCGTTATCTACTATGCCACAGGCAAGGACCGGGCTGCCGTAGAGCGATTGCCGCAGATGGAGATTTTGAAGGAAAAAGGCCTCGAAGTGCTATACCTATTCGACCGGGTCGACGAATTTGCCATCGATGCCCTGCGCGAACATAAGGAGAAAAAATTCCAGTCGGTCAGCCGCGGCGACCTAAAACTGAAAGAACTGGATGCGCCGGCGGAGAAGCCGGCCGAAGAGTCGGACAACAAAGAAAGCGAATCGCTGATCGCCGCGATCAAGGAACAACTAAAAGGCCGGGTCGCCGACGTAAGAATCAGCAACCGCTTGAAATCCAGCCCGGTTTGCCTGGTCAGCAGCGACGAAGGAATCAGCCTGTCAATGGAACAAATCCTGTCGGAAATCGATAAGCCGATGTACAAAGCCAGTCGGATTCTCGAACTGAACCCCGAGCACGAACTGTTCGCCACGCTGAAAAAATTGCATGCAACGGCACCGGCTTCGGAAAGTTTCAACGACTATTGCGACCTGCTCTATGGTCAGGCGCTGCTAATGGAAGGACTGGCGTCGGATGATCCGATCTCCTTTGCTGCCCGCGTCGCCAAACTGATGGTCAATCCGGGAAAATAAAGCAACTAACAGAAAGGGACCGTGACGCACTGCCAGGCAGTGCGTCACGGTCCCTTTTCTATTGCTTAACTCGATTTAAACATCCGCGCCCGAGCACTTTCATGTTTGGGCAGA
>JBGSKE010000269.1:0-15973 GCA_041741355.1 Negativicutes bacterium
CAGTTAGAAGGAAGACATTATGGACGTACCAATTGCTATTTCAACAGCCAGCTTTATTTTCATTTCATCCGGCTCCCCCATGACCGTCAATGACGATCCGGTCCGAATGAGAATGCTCATAGCTGCTATAAAAATTACGAGTTAAACGAGGAGGATTATCCAATTGGAACAATCCCTGGTCGAGATCTGTGATGCGTTTGGCAATCCAGCACAATGGTCAACCCAATCAAACAAAGACTCTTTGCCCGGGGCTAATCGACCGCATGTCTTTCAATTAGCCAACTGCGCAGGGATAGAGGGAATCGCGACGCTGCTGGAAAATGCAAGGATTAGAAATATCGCAGTAATTGGCATAAACCCCATCGCCATTTCTGCAGGATTGATCTTGGAGCAACGCAATTTCAAAGTTTCGCTTATAGCGTCCGGAGCGGAAACAACTTCAGTGCAAGCCGCTATGCAAAATGATACCGTGGCATCTTTGTTCAAACGCTATGGGATTACATTTTATCCCCGCACAGCTAAGTCGCTAAAAGGTTCACAAGTGCATTGCCAAAGCGGCTATTGCGGCTTTGTATGTGAAGGTCGTTTTATCAAGGAGAGTGAAGAGGTCGGTTGCGTAGTGACCGATGGTGGCCGCATTTTTGCCGACGCCGTAATTATTGTCTAATGTTGAGCAAGTTTTGCTTCGCGTCTTGCTGCTATGTGGCGGTTCTGTTCAGGATGAGGTTGTTTGGGGTAAAGAAAAAGCCCCAAAAGGGGCTAAACTTCAACTATATTCCAAGCTCCTTTTTCAAGGCCGTTTGCAGCACGCGAGAAAAGTTTATTTTCCGCTTCTCTGCCAAGCTGTTGAGATAGGCCGGTATGGTAAGAGTCTTCTTAACCGGTTTGTTATCAAGCTCCATCCGGACCGGGACCATCCATGCTTCAACGAGTCCGACCACCTCGCCCTCATCCAGTTCTAGCTGGTCAATCGGCGTGCTTTCTGGAATCGGGTCACCGTCTGTTTCCATCCCCCACATGTGAAGCCCAAGCCCTTCACGTGCCATCAAATGAGCTGAGTCCACCGTGCTTGCTGCACTAACACATCCAGCTAAATCTGGAAAGCGCACCGAGTAACCGGTCGCTGTTTTCGTAAATATCGCTGGATATACATATGATTCCTTTTTCATGTATTTCACTCCTCTGCCACTAGCGTTATATCAAGCCCGCTTGCTTCAATATTGACTTCTCTGTTTTGATATCCAGATCCTGATTCAAGGAGCTTCCGACCGACACTGTGACCTTGCCTGGTTTTGTCAGGTGCTTGAACTGTTTATGAGAGCCGCATTGTTTTACTTCATACCATCCGTCATCTTGCAATATTTTCAGTATGTCGCGAATTTTCTTCGGCACATTTCAGCCCCCTTTGCTTTTATTATATTACACGTGTTTTATACGTGTCAATTTCTTATAAAACCGCTTCAAGAAACAATCTTCGAAAAGATCACAAGCGAAAATCAACCAAGGGGGATTTCCATCATGAAAAGGATCTCTTTTCTGGTTCTCCTGGCAATGTCGGTCACTATTCCCTGCTTTGCAGTCACACCTCCTCCAGTTCCAGAGGATTCATACTGCCGCCAAGTGCAGCTCATGGTTCCAGACGATGCGCTTCAAAGAGGCTGCTGCTCTCATCACGGTGGTGTTTGTGGCTGCCAAAACGGTCGCACAGTCTGCTGTGATGGCAGCTACAGTCCAACGTGCAGGTGTAATTAACTTCATGCTGTAATATTACGGGTTCCACGACAGAAAGAAGACATTCCAACGAAAACCCTTATGATTATTTTGAGCTTTGTGCTGCCAGCACTGATTGCCGGCGAGATATTGGCCGATCTGGTGGTTTGGTTTATGTTCAATTGGGTGTAGAAAGGCAAGCACCAAGGAATGAAGCAATCCAGGCCGGGTATGTCCCATGTAAGGTGTGTAAGTCGTAAACAAGATATAAGTTGGTGATACTATGCGCCGTGGTTTTTTATTGGTTTCTTGCATAACCGTACTGTTTTTTCTGTCAGTGCCAACGATAGTCAGTGCATGCACACTCTGGGCGGCAGCTGGAGACAGAGTTGCTGACGGCGGTACGATGATTCACAAAAACCGGGACTGGCGTCCGGATCATCAGCAGGATCTGCGGCTGGTAGTACCCAAGACCGGGTTTCGCTATTTAAGCCTATATACTACAGGAAATGACTGGGTTGGAACCAAAGCGGGCGTCAATAGCGAAGGGTTGGTAATTGTTACGGCTTCAGCCCCCAGTCATCTTGACAAAAGGGTAAATTTTCAAGGCAGAACCAACACTGCGACTCTGTTGTCGCGGTATGAAAGTGTCGACAAGGCACTGAAAGCTCTTGAATCAAATGAATGGAAAAGCGGTCCACAGTTTATTCTCATGGCCGACAAAACCGAAATCGCTACCATTGAGTTTGGCCTGAACGGGCAGCACGCAGTTTTATCAAGAATGACTAACGGCGTAGCGTTTCACACCAATCACTATCTTAGCGATGAGCTGAGCGAACTTAATCCAGCAAAAATCAGTGCAAGCAGTGCAAAACGATATGCAAAAATCAACGAATTGCTGGATTCCAAGTATGTCCTCGATATGGATGACTCCAATTCTTTTAGCAAAAACCCCATCCTATGGCGAACAGGAGCAACGACAACATCGGTTAGGACTCTAGCGGCATGGACCGTTCGTCATTACAGCGACGGCAACTCCACACTGCACCTGATCATGGCAAACCCCGGAAAACCGGAAATGTCCTATGACATCCCTCTGTCCGATGCTTTTTCTGGGAAGTACGACGTAACGACGGTAAGGTAATTTTGGAATCCTAGAATGATTATCTCAGGCTTTGTCCTGCCGGCACTGGTTGCGGGTGATCTTCTGCCCGATCAGGCAGTTTGGGTTTTCTTCAATTGGATGAAAATATTACCGGAGGCCCCATGAACATCTCAATCCAAGTAACCACCGGAGACTTTACTCTAATTTCATCCGGCACCCTGCTTACTGTCAACGGGGATCCTATCCGTATGACCGCTATGGTCTGTGATGAACAAACCATGTCTGTCGAACTCCACTTTCATCCGGATCGCCACCACGAAGGACGCAGCCTGGTCAGGAATCTCTCTGAAGACGGCGCAACTCAAGAGTGGCATATATACGATTCAGCAAATGGAGATTCAGGCAGAACAATCTCTCCTGTCCCTGTTGTGAGCTACGATGATAATGGGATAATAAAATCCATCTATCTGCAGCTGCATACTACCAGACTGCAAGATGATGGACCGGTTAAGGTTGAATATGCCTGGTGGAGTGGAGTTAAGTCATCAGGTATTCAATAAAATTGCCCCGTCAGAATAAATAAGGGGAAATGATTGCATGGCAAATCCTCCGAATCATGGTAGCGATTTATCGATATGTAGAATAAGACAATATCCAGTAGCATAAACCAGCTTTAATGAACAGCTAGAAATTTTCAGGGGCGGTGTGCTAATGAAAAAAATTACACTTATTATTTCAATTGTGCTTTTGTGCTTTTCGTCTATTGCTTTTGGTTATGTTATTGGTTCAAGCAACCTCGGTATAATGGGATACCCTTCGTTTGACAAGATGAAACCGTTTGCCCCAATTTCTAAGGACTCATTTTCCATGTCAACTTACCAGAGTGACGTTGAGCGTTATGTCCAAGATGCAAAAGAATATGTTGAATCTGCAAACAATGATATCAGGCGGATCGTTGAAAAAAAAGAAGAGGCAACCCAGATGGCAAATGACGTCGTGAGAACCTTTAATAACTATGTTAAATTCGGATATTAACCATATTACATTTTTGAGGTGAGTTCCACGTCTATTAAGACAAAACCGAAAAAACACACTCGCGCCCATAACGAAGGAACTATTTTCCAACGCAAGGATGGTCGTTGGGTCGCCCGGATCGTCGTTGGCACTCTGCCAAATGGCAAACCGGATAAACGCGAGATCTACTGCAAAACTAAACCGGAAGCCGTTGAAGCGTTGAAGACATTGCACAAAGAAATCATCAAGCGACCTGACAAACGCGGCGGGGAACTGTTCGCGTCTTTTGTAATGCGCTGGCTTGACAATGCAAAGCTTGCCCAGGTCAGGCAAAACACTTGGGAACTTTATGCCAGCGATATAAAAAATCACATCATCCCGGATCTCGGCGAAACACCGATTGCCGATATTGAAACATCACAAATTCAGGCACTCATAAACAAAATGACAGCCAAAGGATATTCAAGCAGTGTTCTGTATAGGGTCCGCTTTATCATCGGTTCCTGCCTGCGTACGGCCCTGCCAGACAGGATTCTTGATCGCGACCCAACCATAGGAGTATCCTTGCCTCCAAACACGACCAAAAAGAAAAACCTGTTCACGAACGAACAGGCAGATCGTTTTATCGAAGTCGTTTCACAAAGCACTTCGGCATTCAATGGGCTGCTCAATGATTACTGGGAAACCGGCGGGCGAATCTCTGAACTGTTCGGATTAAAATGGCAGTCTGTGCTAGACACGGGAATCCGAATCGAAAGCGTCACCATAAGAGTTAAGGGCGGCTCTGCAGATGCACAGCCGAAAAACCGCTCCAGCAATCGAGTCGTCAAGCTGACCACCCGCCGCATGGCCGTGATCAATTCGCAGCCGAAACGGATGATGGAAATTGAAGTCGAAGAAAAAGGCAAAACCAAAACCGTAACCAAGCAAAGCGAATATGTTTTCTGCACCGCATCGGGAAACCTTATTCTTACTCAAACTTTCGCCGTCAATGGAACAGTTGGTTATGTCAGGCTTTCGGATCAGTGGAACAGACAGAAGACGAACGCAAGGCCGGCAAACCAAAGAAACCTCTTGTTACCGTCACCCCTCACGCACTGCGCCACATGCAGGCAACCAGGCTGATTCAGGCCGGATGGAAAATCGCCGACGTTCAAGAACGTGGCGGCTGGGCAAGCCCCAAAGTGCTCATGGAAATTTACGCCGCCCACACAAATGAGCAACGCCAACGGGAAATGGCCGAGGCCGCAGGAATTGACTTCGGGTGTCAGATTGGGTGTCAAAACGAAAAAGGTTCTTCGACCTAAGTCGAAGAACCTTGATTTTGCTTGGTGGAGACGAGGGGGATCGAACCCCTGACCTCTAAAATGCGAATCTAGCGCTCTCCCAGCTGAGCTACGCCCCCACGAATCAATGCGCCAGGTGACTTTTCACCTGCGTTTTTTATCATACTAAACTATTTTGTTCCTGTCAAACCCTCAGGCAAATTTTTCAGCTGATCAATGCGGCCAGAATCAAACCTGTTGCAAAGCTGAGTCGGGAAGAAAATATCCCCACGGCGATATTGCCTTTGACCAATTCTTCCGTCACCTTGAACGGGGTCAACTTCTCAAAGACATAATAGACGAGTACCTGAAAGATAATGCCGATAATACCCCAGATAATCAAATCACCGACACTGACGGAATGAAATACGGCCGAAGCCATCACCAGCGCCTGGCCGACGATTTTTCCGCCCAGATCATGCGCGATAGCGATGCCTGCTTCATCTTTTGCCGTCTTATCGCAGCAGGCCGCATCCTGAATCATTTTCATTTCGTCATAGGGTGTTTGCAGCATGAAAATTTTGATACCGATCAGCAGCAGGGGAATCGACACCACCAGATAGGTTAGAAAATTGACGAAGCTGGACCATTGTTGCAAAACCATAACTCATTCTCCTTTCGACGTGTCCGTTGATAAACATAGCGGCTGATAATAAGCCATATTGCCGGTAATTCGGCTACCGACTCGCGAAACAAGACCCGCGCCCTGCCCATCCAACAGAAAGGCTCCATAGATTATTCTACCACAATACAGGCCATTCAGGGTTTCGACTGTATGCTTCGGCAACTCAACATATTGTTGATAAATAACCGGCTGGTCCCAATAGTTTACCTCCTCATCCCGCGCCCATGCAATGCCGTCAGCGCCAAACACCGTCACCGCGCCGCCTTCCCTGCCGTAAATCGGCTTCGTCACATAGGCGCAACGCCCGAGAAAACGATTTTCAAAATAACTTGGCAGCATATAGGCTTCAATCGCTGCATGTTCCGCCGGTGTAAAGAAAGAGCCGTCCTCGTGCAAGCTCCAGATCAGGGCCTGCGTTGCCTTGGACTGAGCAACCATTGCCGCTGGCGGATTGATCAGGGCCAGCTTGTTTTCGGCCACGAGATCCAGCACATGCCGCCCGGTCGGATAACCGTCACTGTCGTGTTCTTCCGCCAGTTTCTCCAGCGGATGCAGCCGATACATCAGGTCTACCGGGGAATGCTCCTGCCCGTCCCACACTTGCAGCCGGTCTTCAAACACCCGCAGTTGCGTCAGCGGGACAAACTCTGCCGCCAGCCCCGATTGCGCCAGCAAATAGCGAGTCGTTCCCGCGTCTTCATCGTGCCAGTCGACCGAGCTAAAAAAAATTCTGTTTACTGCAGCGCCGCAGCGCTGGTACTCCCGAATCGCCCGCTCAAACGCCGGTGCGATTTTTTGATCCAGCGCTTGATTTGGGTTGGCAACGCCAAAAAACTCGCAGACTTTGCCATTGACATAAAAAGCTTCCACGACGTCTGTCGGTGTTTCTGCATTGAATTCAAGCATTTTAATACCATCCGGCGAAGCGGCAAAATCAAACCGTCCGAGCAATGTCGGCAATAACGCCGGCAAGGAAGTCCGAACGGCAGACCAGGTCGCCTCTGGCAAACCCAATTCGGCCAGCAATTCGTCGTCGCAATTCATCAGAACTTCCGCCGTACGCGCATACACGTTTCCCAGACATTCCGCGGCGGTCCGCAGTTGTGCGCAAAAATCCGCCGTGATCGGCAAAACGGACGCTAATGCATATTCATCGCCGTACATCGAGTCCCAGGCAAATATTCCGCTGGTCCGTAGCGGCCCATACAGGTCCTCGCGTCGCCTCGCATAGCCTGTCGCATATTGATCAGCCACCGCTCGACCCGCCGCCGGAACGCGATGAACTGCCAATCCCGCCTTTAGAGCCGCTGGATACGCCGCGCGAAGAAGATGCCGGCGTCGAGACGGAACTGGAGCTGCGACTGCCACCGCCAAAATAACGGTAAGCCGGCCAAAATCCGGTACGATGATTCCGATTGGCAACCGCCGATACGGGGCGGCCATCTTCGTCGCAATACCCGTCTCGGTTCAGATCGGTGCACGCTTCGTCAGTGCGACCCCACTCAAAAGGATTCATCGAGCAGCCCGGCGTCAGGGTCAATGCCGCTGCCAAAAACAAGCCGACCAGCTTTTTGCTCCGGCCTGTGTTGCCGGAATCCATCGACATCACCCCCCGGTCTTTCGACAATAGTAAATATACGCTTGCCGATCCTCATCGATTTCGGTGGAAGTTTTTTCCCACTCCTGGCCAAACAGGATCATCGTGTCGGCGATCAGGTGGGCCAATGCCTGTACCTGGCTGGGAAAACCAAATTGGTGAATCAGCGGATATTCGCTGACGCCTTCGCGATATTCGCGCACTTCGACGGCAATCCAGCCCGGCATCACCGGTTGTGTGGCATTGCCGGCTTCCGCTGTATCGGCCGGGACTTCTTCCATATACATCACATACTGCGTGGCCTCAATCGCCGAAGCGGTTTTCAGCCAGGTGCGACCCTCTTTGACAAAATAATCGCAGACAAACCGCATTGCCGCTTCTACTTCATCCATATTTTCGTAAAAATAGAGGATTGGATAATCTTCGGCTTCATTATTCAAGCGATACTCGAATCTTGGCACGCCAGCTCCCTCCCTAGTTATGCCGCTGGTTTCAACAGAGCGCCGCGCAGGTCTTGCAGCCGTTCGTCTTTTTTGATATTGAGCACGCTGGCTTTTTTCACTGCGTCGGCCAACGCATCGCGTAGCGGAATAAAGGTATCCTTCATATTGCGGCCTGCTTTCAGCACCGTAAATTCATCACCGCCGGACGCCATAAAATCATTGGTCACAATTTTATAGGTTCCAGCCGGGTCAAGCAACTTGCCGTCAGCTAGGCGAACTTCCACGAGTTGGTCGCCATATGGCCGGCTCGAATCGATCTTCACTTGCAGGCCGGAAAACTGGACGGTACCCGCTTTGCCGTTAATCCCCTGGTTCAACACCTGTAGAACCTGCTCACCCGTCAGATCCATCGTCACCAATGTGTTGTCAAACGGCATGACTTCGTATAGATTACCCATCGTGATCGGCCCTGCGGGTATGCTGGTCCTAAGGCCCCCGCCATTTTGAAACGCGATGTCCACGCCGGTCAGCTGCCGCAACGCATCACTCGACCATTGACCCAGCACCGACAGTTCATACCGGTCATGGGAAAGGTCGTTGACCGTCCGCCCCAGCGCCACGCTTTTTACCGGAACGATTTCGGCCTGTGACCGATCAACGATCGCCTGCACTTCACGGTCGGCAATCGCTGTCTTTATCGGCGTTTCGATCGATTGGACCGAACTGAGCAGCACTTTTTGTTCCCGCCGTGAATAGACCAGGCTGATTTTCCCCAGCGCCCGCCCATTATAATAGGCCTGAACCACTGGCACCCCGTTGACTTTGCCTGCGACAATCTTGTGCGAATGCCCGCTTACCACCGCGTCAATCCCCGCGACTGTACCGGCAAGCACAGCGGCGTCGCCAATTACCTGTCCGGTTGCGGGGTCTTGCTGTGCTGCCAGATGCGACAACACGACAACGATATCCGCGCCCTGCCGACGAACCAGCGGCAACATTTCTTTTACTACTGTAGCCGGGTCGCGGAATTCAAACGGCGCAACAATTTTGGGACCGGTTGTATACGCAGTCTCCGGCGTCACAATACCGATCACGGCAATTTTGACCCCCAACCGCTCCAGCATGACAAAGGGTTTTACAAAATTCAACCGCCCTTGGCCATCCTTTTCGCGGACATTGGCGGATACATAGGGGAAATTGGACTGCGCCACCCTGGCCGCCAATCTCTCCAGACCCCAGTCAAATTCATGATTGCCCAGCGTCATGGCGTCCATACTCAGTGCATTTAGCACTTCAACCACTGTTTTTCCGTAAAGCAGATTGGAATCCGGGCTGCCCTGAAACATATCGCCGGCACTGATAAAAACTGAACCGTAGGGATTTTTCGCCCGTTCAGTGCGCAACAGCGCGGCAAATTTACCTGCCCCAGGATTGCGGCCCGCCTCGACCAACGCCCCATGAAAATCGTTCGTTGTCAAAATGTCGACAGCAACAATATTCGGCATTTTCTCCGCCAGAGCCACACCGCTCCACGAAGCAACACAGAGCACCAGCGTCAATAGCAATCCAAGAATATGATGTTTTTTGCGCAAGTAATTCCCTCCCCGATTTATCCGCGTTATAATGAGTTTATTGAGGTATTTCTTTCCACGGTCCTTTGCCGATTTCCTGCCTGCAAGAATGACCGCAGGCATTTTTCTGCAAATTTAGCCCAGTTAGGAGGTTGCCGATTTGAACCATGCGACCACTCATGATCTGGTCATCATCAACGCCAATATCTACTCACTCGATCCGGCCATGCCGCGCGCGCAGGCTTTAGTAGCCAAAGCGGGACGGATTCTTGAACTCGGTTCCACGCAACGCATTCTCGACCTCGTCGCTCAAGAACTGCCCGACGCGACGGTTATCGACCTCGACGGCAAAACAGTGCTGCCCGGTTTTATCGATGCTCACACGCATTTTCTCGCCGGCGGCTTTTCCCTGCAAGCAGTCAATTTGCGCGGTTGCAGCGGCCCAGCCGAATTTGTCTCCCGCATTGCCGAACGAGTTCATCGGGCCAAGCCGGGCCAGTGGGTAACCGGCGGCGGTTGGGACCAGGAAACCTGGCCGGGCGCGCCGCTTCCCTGCAAAGAATGGATCGACTCCCTTAGCGACAACATTCCGGTCTTTATGAGCCGGAGCGACCTACATATCGGCCTGGCCAACAGCGCGGCCCTGCGATCCGCCGGCATCGATGCGACTACCGCCGATCCTTGCGGCGGGGAAATCTTCCGCGACGCCTCGGGGAATCTAACCGGCATCTTGAAAGATGCGGCAATTCGCCTGCTGGAAACCGCCATGCCTAAACCCAGCGAGGCTGAGCAGGAGTCAGCCCTGCGCCTGGCCCTCATGCAAGCGGCCTCTCAAGGTGTCACGTCCGTGCATGATGTAACAGACTGGGGCAACCCCGACTGGAGCGAGTGGCGCTTGTTCCAACGCTTTCAGCAGCGCAACGAATTGACCTGCCGAATCTTCGCCCGCCTGCCGTTAATCGACTGGGATCGTTGCCGCACCGACTTACCGCCGTTCCTGATCGGCCCCAATGCTGATCCTTGGCTACGGTTTGGCGGCCTAAAAGGCTTCACCGACGGATCGCTGGGCGGTCACACCGCATTCTTCTTCGACCCGTACATGGATGCGCCGGAAACCTGCGGCCTGCTGCTTCCCGACATGTTCCCCGCAGGGTCCATGGAACGGCGCATCCGCGAAGCGGACCTGGCAGGCATTCCAGTCTCGATTCATGCAATTGGCGACCGCGCCAATGCGATTTTGCTGGACATTTTCGAGTCGGTTGGTAAAAGCAATGGGCCGCGTGACCGCCGATTCCGCATCGAGCATGCCCAGCACCTGAAACAAAGCGACATTGAGCGAATGGGACGCATGGGAATTGTTGCCTCAATCCAACCGGCCCATCTCATCGACGACGGCGGTTGGGCTGAGCGCAGCATCGGTGCGGAGCGCAGCCGGCTGACCTATGCGTTTCGGTCATTGGCCGCAGCCGGCGTTCATTTGGCTGGCGGCTCAGACTGGCCGGTTGCGCCGCTGTCGCCACTGCTGGGAGTTCATGCCGCAGTCAATCGCAGTACTGCTGATGGCCAGTTCCCTGCAGGCTGGAACCCACAGCAAAAGCTCAGCGTGGCCCAGGCCATCGAAGCCTTCACCACCGGCGCCGCTTACGCCGAGTTCGCCGAAACAGAAAAAGGCACGCTGACGCCAGGAAAATTCGCCGACTTGGTTGTTCTATCCGCGGACCCTTATCAGATCGACCCGGCCACTCTCATAGACATTCAGGTATTGCAGACTATCGTCGACGGGCAGTTGGTCTTTGAGGCCAGTCGCAACTAAGCAGCTCGTTCTGGCAAAACAAAAATCTTCTGCAATGAATTTTTGCAAAAAAAGGATATTGCCTGTTGATAGCGTATACATAGCATGGGAAGTCTTATGATTTTTTCATTAGGAGGTTATAGACATGCCAAATTGTGCTCGATGCGGTACTGATAATGATGCGACAGCCAATTTTTGCCGCAGTTGCGGTTCCCCAATGACAGCGCCAGGTTATAATCCGCCCCCGCCGCCTCCCCCCGGACAGGGTTACGCACCCCCGCCGCCACCGCCAGGGCCAGGCTATCAACCGCCACCACCGCCCGGCTATTACCCGCCGCCCCCCGGCTACGGCCAGCAGGCCGACTCGGGAATGCAACAAAACATTGCCGGTTTGCTGTGCTATGTGCTCGGCTGGCTCAGCGGACTGATTTTCCTGTTCATCGACAAACGGCCTTATGTTCGCTTCCATGCGATGCAGTCGATTTTGCTATTCGGCGGCGTTCATGTCTTGCACGTGTTACTGACGTGGATCCTGTTCCCGGCGCTTCGTCTCTGGTCGCTGATGTTTGCCATCTCCAGCTTGATTTCGCTGGCCTCGCTGGTGCTGTGGGTTCTGTTGATGGTCAAAGCCTACCAGAACGAGTGGTATAAAGTGCCGGTCATTGGCGATATCGCCCTGCAAAAATCACAACAACCTTAAAAAATTAGCCTGAACCTGCAAAAAGGACCGCTGTTGGCCAAACGCCAACAGCGGTCCTTTTCCATTCATTTATTTCCCGGGCAATAATACCGAGGGCAGCCAGGTACTCAGCGCCGGAACAAAAGTCACTGCCAGCAATACTGCGACCGCAAGCAAAAAGGGCGTCCAAATTCCCCGGCTGAGCCGTTCCAGCGATATGCCGGCAATACCACAGATAGAAAACAATACAGCGCCGACCGGCGGCGTGATCAGGCCCAACACCAGATTAAAACAGACCACCACGCCAAGATGAACCGGATCAATTCCCATTTTTAGCGCCATTGGCGCCAACACTGGCGCAACGATAGTCAAAGCGGGAGCAGTCTCCAGCGGAATCCCGATCAGCAGCAACGCCAAGTTGACCAGTAGCAGGAATACCCACGACGAAGTCGAAACTTGCGCCAACGTCTCCATGATCCGCAGCGGAATTTGTTCAACAGCCACCACCCAGGCAAAGGGCTCCGACAAGCCGAGCAACAACATGACTACCGCCGTTTCTACGCCAGAGGCAAGCAAGACGGAAGGCAAGCGGGACAGTCGCAGTCGGCGATAAAAGAACATGCCTACGACAAAAGCATAGACCACAGCAATCCCAGCCGCTTCCGTCGGCGTGAAGATTCCGCCGAGTATCCCGCCCATGATCACGATCGGCATCAGCAGCGCCGGTAGTGCTCGCAGGCCACCGACGGCAATTTCCCTGCCGCTAGCCTTTGCCTCCCGGGGATAACCGCGCCGGCGCGCCACCATCACCATGTACCCCATCAGCACCAACCCCAGCATCAGGCCGGGAATCACGCCAGCCAAAAACAGGGCGCTAATCGAAACATTGGCAATGACTCCATAAAGAATAAACGGAATACTGGGCGGGATGACCGGCCCCATACACGAAGCCGCCGCCGTGACCGACGCCGAAACTTCATCGTCATAGCCGGCGCTGCGCATAGCAGGAATCATCACAGCGCCAATCGCAACCGCCGTCGCAACCGCCGAGCCGGAAATCGCGGCAAATATTGCTGTTGCCAGAATCGTGGCCAACCCCAGTCCGCCGCTGATATGTCCCATCGACAGCCTGGCGAACCGCACCAAATCGCCGGTAATGCCGCCCTCATTCATCAAGTTTCCGGCCAGCATGAACAAAGGAACCGCCAGCAAGGGGAAAGAGGCCATGCCGGCAAACGTGGTCTGGACGAGCAACGTCAGCGACAATCCTCCATCGGCGATGATATAAGCCATAGCAGATCCGCCGAGAGCAACAGAAACCGGAATCCCCAGCGCCAGCAAACCGACAAACACAAGCAAAAACAACGTCAGCATCCGCTTTTACCCCGCGCAGCGCCAGACAAGGCAGCCAAAGTTTGCTCCAACGTGAACAGCCACATCAAAATAAAGCCAGTCGGTAGCGCCAGGTACGGCGCGGCCATGGGAATCCCCAGTGCGGGCGATATTTGCCGCCAATTGTCGACAGTTTGTTGCAAGCCAAAGAAAATCATCACCGACAGAAACAGCAGCATGACAACTGCGCCCAGCAGACGAACTTTCGCCGCCCACTGCGGCGGCAGTTTTTCATAAACCAGGCCGATTCCCACTTGAACCCCTTTGCGCAACCCGACTGCAGCGCCCATCATCGATACCCATACCAGCGAATAGGTCGCAGCTTCACCGGACCACATCGGCATGTCGCCCAGAACATAACGGCCAAAAACTTCATAAGGGATCACCAGCGCGATGATCCCCATAAACAGGATGACTGCTTGCTCAGCAATCCGAGCCAGCAGTGTATTGAATCGGTTAAGTCTTGCCACTTATTTTGTGCTGAGGATTGCGTCGATTTTCTCTTTGCCGAACTGCTTTGAGAACTCATCGAACGCCGGCTGCATCGCCTTTTGCCATGCGGCCTTGTCCACTTCTTTGGTTATCATCATGCCGCGGCTCGTCAATTCCGCCACTTGTTTCGCTTCGGCCTCACGACCAAGCTTTCGTTCATACTGGGCGACTTCCAGCGCCGTTTTGAGCAACATGGCCTGGTCTGCTTGCGGCATGGTCTGCCATTTTTTTGCACTGACAATTAAAACCGCCGGCGAATAAACATGCTGGGTCATCGACAGATATTTTTGCACTTCATTCAGTTTGGCCGAATGAATGACTGCGACCGGGTTCTCTTGTCCGTCGATCGTTTTTTGCTGCAAAGCGCCATAGACCTCACTCCAGGCCATTGGAACGGGATTTACGCCGGCGGCTTTCCATGCCGTCAAGTGAATTTTGTTTTCCTGCGTACGGATTTTCAGCCCCTTGGCATCGGCTGGAGTTTTCACCGCGACTTTGGAGTTGGTCAGATTTCTAAAGCCATTCTCCCAAAACGCCAATCCCTTTAGGTTGGCTTTTTCCAAGTCTTTCAGCAACGCCAGCCCGATTGGTCCGTCGAGGACTGTGTCGGCATGCGCGTAATCTCTGAGCAGGAAGGGAATGTCTAAAATCCCCATCGAGGGGCTAAACCCGCTGAGCGGCGCGGTCGATCCGACATAAATATCCAACGTCCCTTGCTGAATCGCTTCCAGCAGTTCCCGCTCGCCCTTGCCCAGTTGACCGTCTGGATAAACCTTGACTTCAATCCGCCCTTGCGAGCGTTGCTTGACTAGCTCCGCGAACTTGTTGGCGGCTTGATTGTAGGTGTGGCTGGCCGGAGTTAATGTAGCCAGTTTCAATTGCGCCTTGAACTCGGTTTTGCCTGGTTCCGCGCTTTTTTTGTCGCCCCCGCAACCACTGATCAGCAAAGTGGTCAGCAACAGCAAACCCAAAAATCTTGTCCGCTTCATGACATTCTCCCTCCTATCCCGATGAATTCCTCTGCTAATTGTACTATTTTTCTCTCTTTACGTCAGCAAGTGGAGAGGTTTTTCTCCAGCGCCGCCACTAACAAAGTCAATGTTCGATTGACTGGCGTCGCCACACCCACTCGCTCCCCTTCTCTGGCTATGGCGCCGTTAATCACCGCGATCTCGGTTGTCGCTCCACGCAAGATGTCCTGTAACATCGAAGATTGATTGTCGTTTGTCGCTATTGCCACTGACAGAACTTTTTCCACTGGATTGTCATACGGCAGATGAATACCAGCGGTCGAAGCCACATCGATCGCCTCTTCCACCGCCATTGTTAGCAATTGCTGCGTTTCCGGCAACTCGGCCAATTGGCCGTTGCGCAACCGCAGTAGCGCCGTCAGCGCATTGATGCCTGTATTGATGATCAGCTTGCCCCAAACCAGCGAGCGCACATCCGGCTCGACAAAGGTCGGCAGACCTGCGTTCGACAAGATCGCCGCCACCTCTTGGCAAAAATCATCCAGCTCACCGGACAGTCTGCCTATATGCGTATCGCCTTGTCCGGCGTGACGGACGCGACCCGGACCGAGCAACGTCGCCCCCTGCGCCGTCGTACCAACCAAAACCCTCTGGACGCCGACAACTTCCGCAATCGCTTCTGCGTTGCCCAGTCCGTTCTGTAACGTCAATATCCGGCCGCCAGGCTTCAGGATCGCTCCCGCGCTTGTCGCCGCTAATCTGGTTGCGGCCGATTTGACAAACAGAATCACCAAATCGACCGGTTCGCAACTATCTATCTCTGTCGTTGCGGTAAGCGGAACGCTCCGTTCACCGCCCGCTTCTTCGAGGATGAGTCCCTGGGTTTGAATCGCTTCAATATGCTCTAGCCATATATCCACTACCACCACCGACTCGCCGGCTTGGGCAAGATAGGCCCCGAACAAACTACCCATGGCCCCTGCACCCATCACGGCAACCTTCATGTCCACAGCCCCCTGTCACCTATTAATACAGTTTTTTCAGCACTTCATCCTTCATCGTGAAGCTATGCTCGGCAGCCGGAAAGCTGCCGGACGCCACGTCCTGTGCATAAGTATTGAGCGCCGACAGGATGTCCTCGCTGACATTGGCGTATTTCTTGACGAACTTCGGCACGAACCGATCGAACAAACCGATCATATCGTGCAGCACCAACACCTGCCCGTCGCAATCCACACCGGCGCCGATGCCGATGGT
>JBGSKE010000270.1:0-1736 GCA_041741355.1 Negativicutes bacterium
GCCGGTTTACGATCGAGCTGCCCTGGCAGTCAAGCGAGGAAGCGGTGGTCGACCAGGCGGCGTCAGACGATCTTTCCGCGACGAGTTCGGCTGCAAATGAGGAAAACGCAGAGACCGCTGTGGTTTTGCTTGCCGAGGACAATCAGGAAAACATTAAAGTGGTGGCCGGAGCGCTACGTAACAAACCGTGGCGACTGATTGTGGCCGAAGATGGTTTGAAAGCCGTGGAACAGGCGGCGCTTCATAAACCTGACATCATTTTGATGGATGTGCAAATGCCTAATATGGATGGATTGGCGGCGATGCGGCTGATCCGGGCCGACGCGGATCGAAAACTGGCCGCTACGCCGATTATCGCGCTGACTGCGCTGGCGATGAAAGGTGATAGAGACCGCTGCCTGCGGGCCGGCGCCGACGAGTACATTGCCAAACCGGTCGATTTTAAAGAACTAATCAGCAAAATGGAGGCGTTGCTGCGTGCGGCGAAAGCAACCTGAACATGGCGGTGAAGCGGGCAGCGGCGCAGGAGGTGAACGTCATGGAAAACGGCAATATTCTGGTGGTGGATGACACGCCGCAAACCTTACGGCTCTTGATGACGATCTTGTCCGCTGAACACTATACCGTTCGTCCTGCCGATTCGGGCGCATTAGCGCTGGCCTCGATCCAGGCCAGTCCGCCTGAACTGATTCTGTTGGATGTAAAGATGCCGGAAATGAGCGGTTTTGATGTTTGTCGGCAGTTGCAACAAAATCCAAAGACGCAGGCGATTCCGGTTATTTTCCTCAGTGGCCTGACTGATCTGGACGACCGGGTACAAGGGTTTCAGCTGGGGGCAGTCGATTTTGTCGTTAAACCCTTTCAGCGCGAGGAGTTGTTGGCTCGGGTGCGAACCCATCTGGAACTGGCGCGGCTGCGCAATAAACTGACGGTTGAGGTGGCGAAACAAACGCATGACTTGCAGACGGCTTATCAGGAACTGGCCAAGGCATCCCGATTGAAAGACGAGTTTCTGTCCACGATGAGTCATGAACTGCGGACGCCTTTGACAGCCGTGATCGGGATGGCCGATGTTTTGCGCGCCGGCGCTTACGGTAACCTGAACCGAGAGCAGTCGGAGGCGCTGGACGTGATTGAGCGCAGCGGGCGAAACTTGCTGCGTCTGATTAACGATATTCTGGATTACGCACAGCTAGAGGCGGGGCAGGTAAAGCTGCAGCCGGTGGAATGTGCAGTCGGCGAGTTGGTGGAATCGGCGCTGGCGAGCATCCGCAACAAAGCGAAAATGAAGAATATTAGTCTGGAGTTGCAAATGGCGGCGTCGGAGTCGTTGATATGGATGGACCCGCATCAATTGAAAAAGATCTTGAACGTTTTATTGGACAATGCGGTGAAGTTTACTGCCGCCGGTGGTCGGGTCGGAATCATTGTGCGTCATGCCGCTGAGCAAAATGCGGTAGAGTTTGAAGTCTGGGATAGCGGGCAGGGGATTGCTGAGGCTGATTTGCCGCGGTTGTTCAATCCGTTCCTGCAGCTTGACGCGGGGCTGGACCGCACTCATGAAGGCAGCGGGCTGGGGCTGGCTTTGGCCGCAAAACTGGTCCGGTTGCATGGCGGCGAGATTCGGGTTGCAAGCAAACTAAATGTAGGGAGCCGGTTTGTCGTTTCTCTACCACAAACGAGGGATGCACATGAATAATCAAGATGTGTTGGTGCTGGTTGTCGATGATGATGCC
>JBGSKE010000271.1:0-10938 GCA_041741355.1 Negativicutes bacterium
GGCCAGGGAGAGTTTATAGTTCTTGGCGATCAAATGGCGCTGGGCCGTCCATGCCTTCAGATGCTTTAGCTTGACGCCGAGAATGGCGCCCTGAATCCCGTCCATTCGGTAATTGAAGCCGAGTTCATCATAGTAATAGCGTTCGCCCTGCGAGTGGTTGCGCAACCGCCGCAGGTGATCGGCCATGTTCGAGTCATTCGTGCACACGCCGCCGGCTTCGCCAAAAGCGCCGAGGTTTTTGCCCGGATAAAAGCTGAAACAGGAAGACACGCCGAAGGTGCCGGCGTTTTTCCCTTTATAAGTCGATCCGTGCGCCTGGGCTGCATCTTCGATGAGCGCCAGGTTATGTTTCTTGCAGATATCGCTGATCTCGTCCATATCACAAGTATGCCCGTACAGATGAACCGGCAACACCGCCTTGGTTTTCGGCGTGATCGCGGCTTCCAGCTTACGCGGATCCATGCAGTAGCTGTGCGGATCGATATCGACAAACACCGGTTTGGCGCCGACATAGGAAATAGCCCAAGCAGTCGCAACAAAGGTATAGGATACGGTGATGACCTCGTCGCCGGGCTCTACGCCGGCAGCGATCAGGGCCAAATGCAGAGCATCGGTGCCACTGCCGCAACCGATGCAGTACCTGGTGCCGACATATTTGGCAAAGTCTTCTTCGAACTGGGTTACGGCCGGGCCGAGGATGTAGGCGGCTGAGGCGAGCACTTTCTCGATTTCCGGGGCGAGTTCTTCCTTAATGGTCTGGTATTGCAGGGGTAAATCCTGCAAAGGTACTTTTTTCAATGTAATTCCTCCATTATCTAAAATAGCCGCCAGTCTTTTCCAAGCAGTCGCAGTATTCGGCGACTGCCTCCGGCAGCGGGGTAAACGCAACATCGCAACCACTCGTTCTGAGCAGGGTCAGATCTGCTTCGGTGAAACTCTGGTACTTGCCAACCAAGCTTGACGGAAACGGTACATACTCAATATGGCCAAAGCCAAGGCGGGCAATCAGCGCCCGGGCCACTGCTTTAAAGGGGTTGGCCGTGCCTGTTCCGCAGTTGAACACACCGCTCCGGTGGCGGTTTTGCCAAAAGTATCGGTGCACCCGGACGAGATCTTTCACATAGATAAAATCCCGGCTTTGTTCCCCGTCGCCATAGCCATCAGTGCCGACAAACAGGCGGGCAATACCATCTTTTTTTAGTTGATGATACAGTTGCCAGACGATCGAGGCCATCCGCCCCTTGTGGTTCTCCTGCGGGCCAAATACGTTGAAATAACGCAGGCCTACGACCTGACTGCCGAGCGGCGGACGCAGACGCCGGACGTAGTTGTCAAATAAAAACTTGGAGTAGGCGTAAACATTCAGCGGATGCTCGCAAACAGGATCTTCGCGAAAACCGTTCTTGCCATCGCCATATACGGAAGCGGAGGAAGAATAATGAAACGGAATGCCGCCAGCCAGGCAATGGTGCAGCAGAATCTTGCTGTACTCATAATTCGTTTCCATCATATACGCGCCGTCGGATTCCATCGTATCGGAACAGGCGCCGGTATGAAAGATCCCATCGATAGCGCCGAGCCCGACGCCACCCTGTTCAATGCGGGATAGAAAACGCGCCTTATCCTGGTAGTCGATAAACTTCAGGCCGCGCAGGTTTTCCATCTTGGCGCTGTTTTTCAGATGGTCAACAATCAAGATGTCGTCCATGCCTGCTTCATTGAGGCTCTGGACCAGATTACTGCCGATAAAGCCGGCTCCGCCGGTTACTACAATCATTGTTCCCACTCCTCCGGACAGTTTACCTGTGCCAAGGCCGCGTCGAGCTCTGCGGCGCTGATGGCGTATGTCCCCAGTTTGCCGACAACGACACCGGCGGCCAGATTGGCCAGATGGGCGGCAGTCACAGGCTTCAGTCCGGCCGCCAGTGCCGCTCCCATGACTGCGGCGACCGTATCGCCGGCACCCGATACATCAAAGACTTCTCTGGCGTAGGTTGGAATATGGACTGCCGGTCCTGCCACCAACAAGCTTAATCCTTTTTCCGAGCGAGTGACCATCACGGCGCCAAAATTAAACCGCTGCCGGATCGTAGCCGCCAACGTTTCGATGGAACTATCTTCATTGCGAACCGGTTTGTGGCAGGCTTCGCCCAATTCCTTTACGTTGGGCGTAACTAAAAAGGCCCCTTGATATTTTTGCCACTGGGCGCCTTTGGGGTCAACCACCATCGGCACAGCTGCCGCCCGACATTCGGCAATTAACTTGCGGCATAATCCGGGCGAACAAACTCCCTTGGCGTAGTCGGACAGAATGACGGCATCCAGCCCTGCAGCAAGTTTAGCGTGAAAAGCAGCCAATAATTTCCCTTCCAGCTGACGCGTGATCGGGCTGGCGTCTTCGAAATCAAGCCGGATCATCTGCTGGTGTCCGCCAATCACACGAACCTTGGTCGTCGTTGGCCGCGGCGTATGTAGCAATCCCGTTGCGTCGATTCCCAGCGCCGTAAATTTACCGTCCAGTATTTGCCTGTTTTCATCGTCGCCACTGATTCCCGCCAGCGATACCCGGCAACCGAGCCGCGCCAAGTTGTGAGCGACATTGGCAGCGCCGCCCAGTGTATTTTTGCATTGCTTAACCAGTGCCACCGGCACCGGTCCTTCGGGAGAGATGCGGCTGACTTCGGCAAAGTAATAGCGGTCCAGCATTACGTCTCCCAGGACGAGAACGCGCGCGCCCGCAATTTTTTCAAGCCATGGATGCACTATGAATTGTCCTTCCCTTCTGTGCCTGGTTCAAGGCAGTTTTGTTGCAACCGCCGGATCACATTTGTCGTCGAGCGGCCCTCTACCATCGGGATCAATACCGTTCGACCGCCATACGCTGCTACGATGGCAGCCTCCGGCAGGCGGTCGAGCGAGTAGTCGCCGCCCTTGACATAGATATCCGGCCGGATTTCACCGATCAGCGCCTCAGCCGTCGCATCGCCGAATACCACCACGTGGTCTACAGCCCTGAGTCCGGCCAGTATTTCCGCCCGATCCGCCGCCGAATTTACGGGCCTGCCTTCGCCTTTGAGCCGGTGAACCGATTCATCACTATTTAACCCGACAATCAGTATATCGCCGAGTTTTTTCGCTGCGGTCAGATAGCGTACATGCCCGGCATGCAAAATATCAAAACAACCATTGGTAAATACCACGGTCCGCCCGGCGGTTTTATCCGCAGTCAGTTGGTTTATTAACGCCAGACTATTGTCGGCAATCATGCTGTACTCCCCTTACCAGCGGACAATATTAACTGTCCAGAGAAATTCCTGTTTCACCGCGCGGTAGGTCAAGGCCATTTCCCAACAGTGAAAACTGTGCTTGAGTGTGTAATAATTCTCATAGGCGCGACTGTTGGCCAAATCGTAACTCGTGGCATAGGATAAGGTTGTTCGCTTATTGACTTTCCATGACAGCCCGAGTACGCCTTCCTGAGCCACATCAATCTTATTGTATGCAAAAGCTGAGTTATTATTGTTGGTAAAGTTGTATCCAACCCAGGTAGTTAATGCTGGCGAAAGTTGTTTTGACAAACCAATATTGTAACGGTAAATGTTCTGATACGAATTGTCATAACTTTCCCGCACATGCTGCACTCCGGTCCCCATGCTCAGTGTCCAGGTTTTGGCCTTATCAAAATAAATCGGGTCTCGCGTGAAGTACAAGCTGTAATCCTGGTGCCAACTTGATTTGGCAGTGTCAGTCCATTTTCCATAGGTTGCAGTGGCAGCATAGCTGATTGGCAGTGAGCCGATTTTGCGCGAGTACAGACTCCAGACCAACTCCGGTTCTTTTTTAATCCAGTTGCCATTCCCGTCGCGGAATTCACCGTATATACCCTGAATCCCATAAGTTTGCTTCTGATGAATAAAACCGAATGCCGGTTTAAACCCCGCAGCAGAGTAGTAGGTCGCATCCAAATAAACGGATAAGGTATCTGATACCGGGTAATTAAAGGACTGCGTGATGTAAAAGCCATCTTTATCAACATAACCAAAACTGGGGAATTCGTCTTTTTTTTCGTCTTTATTCAGCGATCGCACATAGCGCGGAGTTGTATAAGCGACAAAATTCTTAATCCACAGTTTAGCATCATAAGCAATCAGTTTATCATTTGGCCAAATCACGACCTTTCTGGCCGTAGTCCGATAGTCCGGCGCACCTTTGGTCGGACACCCCGTCATGGTAGCATCATATACCGTATATTTTCCTTTTTCAAAACGAGCCCGTTTGCCGGTTATGAAGTCATCGCCGCACTTGCCATTAATCTCTTGCATTGCACCAAATGCAAGCCCATAATTATAATGAATCTTCACTCCGATCAAATCGGTTTTCGGCTCAATAAGGCGGGCCTTGCCATCAACCCAGAGTTCTGTTTGCTTATCGTTGCCCCGCACGATATCGGCGTAAATTTTACTTTTATCTTGCGTGATGATGACATTGCCTTTGGCAAAAAGTTCGCCGGTCTTATCGCTGAAATACATTTCATCCGCCACAATTTCAATCGGTTGTGACGGTTTCTTTTCTTTTTTCTTGCGCGGCGCTGCTTGCGTAGATAATGTACCGACGAATAGCAGACTTCCTATCAGTAGACCAGCAACCAGTTTGCTAACTTTCACCCTATCGTCTCCTAGTTCTTACTTCGCAACCATACCGACCAGTTCAACATCATTCTGGGTTTGAATGTATAGCAGAGTCCCTGCCGGAATAGAAATATTCTTGCCGTGAACAAAAGCAGCACCGACAACCCCAATCGGACCGAGCAGAATCATCCCTGCTACTCCGGCGCCCGCAGCAAAAGCCATCGATTCCGTCTCTTTTTTCGCCTTTTCGCCGAGCAAAGTTGCCACGAGTGTCATATCCAATGCTTCCACAGTTTCAAAACCGACTTCCATTTTTGCGTCCCGCCCAAAGTTCTGCGCCTGATCCACTTTCGTCAGCTTCCCCTGACCGACAGCGCCTTTGGCGATGACCAACATCCCGGCAGCGTAAACATCTTCGGCCACTTCAAATTCGACCGGATCTCCCGTTTTGTTCTTTTTGCTGTCCAGCGGGGTTACCGTCTTGATTTTGATTAACGTATCCTTGACTAATGTCGCCTGTCCAGCCTGCAGCTTGCCTCCCGAAAACGTTATCGCCATTAGGCGGGAAACTCGCGCGTCGATTGCACCTGTCCCGACCATACCAGACACTGTTTTTTCCAGCGTTTCCAGGCGCGGCTGAATTGCCCCTTTGGCGACCGATTGGGTCAAACTCCATTCCAACGCATTCATCTTATAAGTCAGCGCGGGGCTTGTCGCGGTCGTTTCACGGACATAGACATAAATCCGTTCCACTTTCGCCATCAATGCCTCGTGGCCTGGTAAGCCAAATAAATTCCTCTCCATTTTATTGGTCCGTTCCACCAGCGAGCCTGTCTGTTCAGTTCCATACACCAATTGTTCCGCTACAGCGAGTTTTTCTAGCGGCGTCTGTTCTGTCCTGGCAGCAAATACAGCTGTTGGCAACATAGTCAAACAAAAAGCGGCCAGTAAAAAGACCGTTAACCCTTTTTTCAACATCAGCGTTCCTCCTCAATGCAAATCTTATTCTACAATATATTCGCGACAGAAAAAAGAAGTTCCTGCCGCATTGCGGCAGGAACACGATATCATATTCAATTTATCACGTCAAATCCGCACATCAATCATCGCAGAAACACCGACCCCGCTTACTCGGCTAAAATTCACCGGCACTTTGCTATCGATCGGAATCAGCCCCTTCACGCGGAACATATTTCCATTAAAGCTGCTTTCGACCTGCACCACCGCCTGAACTCTGTCAATCAGGTTTTGGGGGCCCATGACCTGGGCTGCACCGATATAACCACTGTTGCCCAATACGCCAACTGTCAGAATCGGCACGACTTTGGTCGCAAAATCCGGGGTCGCATTGTGCTGAGCCATCAAAGTATTGATAAAGCTGTTGAGCTGAGGTCCGAACTGGTCGACCAAAAGCCCGATCCCGGCAACTTTTAGGATCGAGCCAAGATTGATCGCATCGGCAACAGGCACCGCCACAATTGTCAACATACATACGACGAGAAGAGCAACCCAGACTTTTTTCTTGCTCATACGTTGAGCCTCCTTCATAATGATCTCAAGAATATTATACCATATAGATGGAATACAAAAAAAAGACCCCGCCGAGCGGGGTCTTTTGCTGAACGCAATTCTTAGAAGTTAACGTTCAATTGGACGTAGTAGTACGGGAGCATGTTTTCGCTGTAAGCAGCGGAGTTGTAGCTGAGTTTTTCGTAGGTAGCGGTCAACACAGCATTTTTGCTGATGGTGTAGTTAGCTCCAACGCCCCAGCCTTTTTGGCCTTGGCCAATAGTGCTGCTAGCGGTAAGGCTGTTGCCGAAGATACCGGAAGCATTGGCAAAGTCAAACGCGAAAGGTTTTACGTCGCGATAGTTGACGTACAAGCCCCAGCTACCGACTTTCGCTTTGTCAGCGCCTCTGAACCAGAGTTCAGCAGCCCAACCATTGTGTTGGTCATCAGGATAGCTGTCGCGAACGATTTGGGCGGTGTTCCAGAAATAATTGGCGCGCAGTTTGAAATCTTCGTTCAGTTTGCCAGTCACGCCGAGGTTGGTAACTTGGAACGGATAGCCGTTGGTATAAGCGCCGGCTGTTGTAATAGCAGTGGTTTTGTCAGCATTGGTGGACCAATACATAGCGGCATTGGCAGCCCAGTCTTTGCTGAACTTGTAGTTGGCATCAAGCAGGAACAACGGTTTGGTAACATAAGTTGCCGCAGGCTCATTAGCAGAAACGTAGGTTCCTACATCGCCATAACCGAGTTTCGCGGTGAAACGGTCGCTCGCAGCGCCAAACATAAGTTGGACTGCATCATAACCGCCGTTGGTCCAGAACAGGTCTTGGCCAGCAATAACTTGTTGACGGCCAACAGCAATTTTGAAGCTCGGGTTCATGGTCCATTGGAAATAGCCATAATCCCAATACATTGTGGAGGTATAGCTGGTGTTATAGCCGGAGTTGTCGCGCCAGTTGGCCATGATACGACCATAGAAGGTAGCTTTGTCGTTCAGGTCAGCTTTGGCGTAAACGCGCAGGCGTTGATCCCAGAACGAAGCAGCACTTGCGCCACTTACGTCAGCTGTGCCACCTGCGTTTTGCATGAAACGGATACGGCTGTCGCCCCAGAACTTAATCGTGGAAGCGTTTTTCTCGAGTTTCGCTACGCGAACGCCGAGGTTGTTCAGTTCAGCTGCGAACTCAACAGCCAGTTTGTCGATGAGGGCTTTCATTTGGGCATCGGCTTTGTCAGCGCGAGCCATGGCTTTGGCGGTAGCTTGAGCCATTTCATAACGGCTGGCAAGACGCTCGCCACGATAGGTTCCGTCGCCGTAGCCATCAAGGATACCGGCTTTGGCCAATTTGCTAACTGCGTCATATGCCCAGTGTTTCGCGGGAACATCGACGAAAGGATTGGCGGCTGCGAAAGCGGTGCCGGCGATGCCGAGCACGAAGACCAACGCAAGAGCTACAATAAGATTCTTTTTCATTCTGTTGCCTCCCATAGGTTTTATTTTTTGTTTGATGGGACCTATAGGCAGGTAGAATAACAGTTGAGTGTCCATGTTTCCTCTTCCTTATTCTCCTGTCAAAGAGCCCATATCTTTGCACCTACTTCAGACTTCGATCCGGGACCTATGAGTACACCTCCTTTCTTCCCCGACGTTGTCCTTCGGTGTTCAGACCACTGTCAATGCCCAATTGCATTTCACTTTGTATTATATTCTATAGTGCTATTCATATTCCTGCATGATTTTAAAAAACTTTTAATTTTTTTTAAACTTTTTAAAACGACACTCCTCAAGTATTATAGCAGCAAAATTATCGATTGCGCAAGAGGGGAAATTAGTAGGTCCCTCCGCTAACCAGTTGGTGGAGGGACCTACTAATAATGCGAAATTTCATTTTATTGTGCTACTCGCATTTCTACTATTTCTATGATTTTATTCCTTTTTAAACTTTTTAAAGTAACGCTCGGCAAGTACTATTGCGGCAAAATCATCGATTGCGCAATAAGGAATCAACAGGCCCCTGGGAATTATTCGCTGCCAACCGGTTGGTGGATGAGCCTGCCAGTAGAGCGCACGGGCTTCCCGCGTAGATTCGTATTCATCTATCGAAACGATTTGGTCAATTTTTTTTTCATTAATCAGTTTGGCAAGCACATTATTAGCTCCGGTGGATGATGTTCCGTCACCGATAATGACAACCTTGCACTCGTATGTCCTGGCCCATTCTGCAACAACCCACATCAGGCAATCTGTTTCCACGACGATATGGTTCAAGACGCCTTGTTTGAAATCCACTGCTGCAACGCCGCATTTTTCCCTACCAGGATCAACTGCCAACACTCTCTGAGCCATCATTGCGATGACAAAAATGAAGAGTTGGTCTGGCGAACTTGGATCGTAATGCGTAGCGGCCCTGCCGAAAAAATGTTTTCCGTCGTCACGGCTGAAATTTCGACAACCCCTTTGTAGCGCCGTAATTGATTGATGGCGTCAAAATATTGTTCCATCGAAACCACACCGACAGTTCCCTGCAGCGGGTCGGGAATAATCCCCTGCTGTACGGCCGTTTCATTGACCCGCCGCAGGAAAATAGTGATGAGTTGTTCGGCATCCTTCGGTTCGCCGCTATAGTCCACCTTATCACTAAGCACTACCGCACCCTGCGCAAAAACTTGTCGGTTGGGGAATACTTCAAACTGGCCGATGACTGGTTCGCCAACCACCACATTGCCGACTGACTGCAATCGGAGCACGATGGGCTCTGGCTGGGCAATCAAAAAAGCGATAACTTCTTCAGCATGCGCTTGGGGAATGAAAATCAAGTCTATTTTGGGATCCTGGATTTGAAAGCGCTGCCGCAAACGAGCATTGGCAGCATCAATATAGTCAGTTATCCGTCTCTCAACATCGGCTCGACTGCCACCGCCCTGGATCACGCTGACCACGATGACCTCGCCCGCCCGTAGCACAATCGTTCCTTCCCGAACGGTCACGATCCCCTTACGCAGGTTGGCAGTCAATTCGTTCAAGTGATCGACATCTTTCTGTAATTCCGTTTTTGCCGAATTCAGTGCCGCAATCCGTTCCTCAAGCCCTTGTTTATTTGATTGCAAAGACTGTATCTCTTGCGTGATGGTTGCAATTCGTTCATTGGTTGCAGCAAATTCGGCGTTTTTCTTGGCAATCTCGGCATGAGCAGCCGCTAGTTCCCGGGTCCGTTGCCCCACTTCCTCAGTTAACTCGCGCGTCTGTTGTTTCAACGCCTCCATGCCAAACAGAGCGGTCCGCACGTCATACGATATAACGGTCAATACACCCATTGTGGCACCGGCGATCAGTATCCCGGTAAGAATGGTAATGATGATCGATGTATAACGTGGCCGCAGACCCCACAGACTCATCCGGCGCTTGCCTACCCGTGTGCCAATGCGGTCGCCAAAAAATGCGATAATTCCGCCGGTGATGACAATGATGAAAATCAAGCTAACGCCGAACATGTGCTGCTCCTTTAACGCATATTGCCTATTTAGAGGCTCGGTGAACCAAATATACTCCGGCAATAAGACCCAGTAGATTGGGTATCCACACTGCCACCAATGCGGGTAGGGTTCCGCCCTGACCAAGCGCCATGGTCATGCTCATAACCGCATAATAGGCAAAAATAACAATAACACTTATCCCCAGACCAATCGACGAGCTGGAACGTTGTCGTTGAATTCCCAATGGTACACCAATCAGCGAAAAGATAAAACAGGCAAAGGGCACTGCCACGCGTTGATGCAGCTCCACCTCAAAAAATCCGGTACGCACCTGCTCCCGTTTCAGAATCGAAATATGTTGTTTCAGTTCCCGGATTGTCATTTCTTCCGGTCGTTTCTGATCCCTGGCAATGGTAGCAGGCGCTTTTTCCACCGGCATCGCCTGTTCGACAAATCGCATGGTGCGTTCCACTTTGCCATCTTCGGTCATATCATAGATAATCCCGTTGATCATGGTCCAGCCGCCGTCTTTCCACAGTGCTTTTTCTGCATTTTCAATCCGGACCAGTTTGTCTTTTTCGTACTCCTGAACAGTTACACCCATCATCATGCTCAGATCCTCGTCAAAGCGGCGGGCATAAGTTAACCGTTCCAACTTGCCTGAAGCGATATCCTTGATTACGATATGTTCCTGTGATTTGGGCCGGGTATTTTTCATGATTTCATAGTGCACAATATAAGAGTACGCGGCATTGGCCCGCGGCACCAATACTTCATTGAATGCCATCGAAAACACACTGACACCGAATGCAACCAGAAACACCGGCGTCGCCAGGCGATAAAAGCTGAGGCCGCCGCATTTCATCGCCACGATTTCACTGGAACTGGACAACCGACCGAATGACATCAGCGATGCCAGCAGCATCGCCATGGGAAATGTCAATGCAATAATCCCTGGCAGACTGAAGGTCAACAGTTTGACGCAAGTCCACAAGGATGCGCCATATTGACTGATGTACTGGGCAATGCGAAACAGCGGACCGGTACCGACAAGAATGCTGGCAAACACACAGATGCCAAAGAAAAACGGCCCCAATAGTTCTTTCAGAATATAACGGTCAAGAATGCGCATCGATTACTCCTCGCTCCGTAGTTACAGGTAGAATTTGTCGCCGAGGTAGAATTTCCGGGCGATTTCGCTATCGATGATCGTTTGGCTGTCACCCGCGATCAACACTTCGCCTTCATTGACAATATAGGCGTGATCAACGATAGCCAACGTCTCCCGCACATTATGGTCGGTTATCAGGACCCCAATGCCCC
>JBGSKE010000272.1:0-4389 GCA_041741355.1 Negativicutes bacterium
AGTCGTAACGGTCAAATCCGTCGGTGGCAATCGTCACCACATTGTCGCCAGGACCGAACCGCATGTGTTTGGCCAGTTTGATCGCGCCAATAATGTTGCAGATGCCCGAAGGGCCGATGGCATAAGTCAGAATCTTGGCCAGTTCGGGATCAACACCCATTTTTAGCAGCAACTCGGTTCCGTCGTGGAACACTTTAACGCCCTGGACGGTTTCTTCGTCTTTGATCAAGATAATGAAATCGGTGGTCAGCACATTGTGAATCAAGGTGCACATCTTGTCGCCGATCCCTTCGATCCGGTGCTGGCCCAGCCCGCCATTGGCGAGGGTGGAACACTCGTACGGCTCCAGTGCGGCCACTTTTGCTTCGGGGAAAGCGACTTTAATCTGGTCGCCGGCCGCCAGGGTTCCCGCCGAACCTGGGGCGGAGGTAAAGCCGGCGATGCGACCGTTGCCGACCCCTTTGACGGCTTCGATGGCACTGCCGCCGGTGACATGGCGATGGAAACGATAGTTGGCCATCAGTTCAAACTGGGCCAGCGCTTTGTTTTTCGGGTTCTTCATCATCTCGTGGGTTCGCTCCAGCGTCAGAATGACATCGGACTCGGAACCCGGCGTCAGCTCCAGCTCGCCGCCGTATTTGCGAATCCGCTCGTAGCGTTCCTTGCTCATGTTGTCCGGCATGATCACGACCGCTTTCAGGCCGAGCAGATTGGAGATATAGGCGGTGCCGATACCGAAGTTGCCGGTCGAGGGGCCGAGGATCGTGTGTTCCGAGGTGATCTCGCCATCGACTAGGCCTTCGATCAATGTACTGTAAGCCGGTCCCACCTTGTGCGAACCGGAAGGAAAGCCGCAGCCCAGCATGACCACGATATTGGCATCCACGCCGGTCAGTTCGGGCGGCAGCACGATCTTGCGAACCTGGTTGTCGGCATCTTTCCAATTGATGTTAAACAGATTGATTGGGTCCATTTCATTGTCGTGCAGCTGTTTCAGAGCCGTGGCGCGAACCTCCGGCGAGATTTTCTCCGGCTGCAGCATTTCATCATAAGTCGGTCCGAACGGAACCTTGCTCATCAGATTTCCCTCCCAGTTTTATTTGGTCAAGAACTGGGCGGCAATTGCCTGATAGCCGAGCGCCGCCTGTTTGACCTGGTTGATTTCGATGCTTTCATTCACGACATGCGCTCCGTCTTCCGCGCCCGGACCGAAGCCGATCGTCGGAATGCCGGCGATGCCGGCGGAGTAGCTGCCATTGGTGCAAAAACTGTATTTGGTGACTTCCGGCGCCAGTCCGGCCCGCCGCGTGGCAGCCAGTGCTCCGGCGACTAGCGGATGGGACTCGGCCAGCACCCAAGCCGGGAAGAACCGTTTGCCGGCCATGACGGCTCCGGTATGGCAAACCTGGCTCGCTTCGGCAATTTCGATATCTGCTTCGAACTGCGGATCGCGGCGTTTCAAATCCAGAACGCACTGTTTCAAGGGCGCCAGTACCGATTCTTCGGTCTCGCCGACCAACAACCGGCGATCGAAAGTCACCCGGCATTTGTGCGGCACCACCGAAGCGCCGGGATACGGCGCAGAAACGATGTCGGTCAGTTCCAGAATCCCCTCGCCCAAAAACGCTTCCTGCAGAACCGGCAGGCCGCGAATCGCGTTCACCAGTTCCAGCATCATATACACGGCATTTTTGCCGACTGCGGGATTGGAGGAATGCGCCGCCTTGCCGCTGGTGGTCACAACGATTTCGGCCCGGCCGCGTTGGCCGCGTTTCAGGTTCAGCGCCGAAGCTTCGCCAATCACGACAAAATCAGGCTTGATCGCTGCCACGACCTTGGACAGGCCCAGCCCTTCAAACGTTTCTTCGCACACGGTACCGGAGACAAACACCGAGCCGGCCAACTGATCGCGGCAGGCGGCCAGCGCGGCAACGCCGCAAATCATCGCCGCCAGGGCGCATTTCATATCACTGGCGCCGCGTCCATAAATCCGGCCATCTTTAATTATCCCCGCAAACGGCGGCACTGTCCAGTCCTCGGCGTCACTGACATCCACTGTGTCCATGTGACCATCGAACAAAATCGCCGGCCCAGCCGACGCACCTTTGATTTCACCGATGACGTTGCCAAAATCGTCGATCCAGGCCCGGTCATAACCAAGCGCCAGCATCGCCCGCTGCAATTCTTGCGCCAGATCGCCTTCCGCCCCCGTATAGCTCTGCAGCTGGATCATCCGCTGGCACAGCGCGACTAGCCCCGCTTCATCCGGCGTCGCAAGTACAATCTTCCCCTCTGTCTGTCCCATACTATCCCTCCCCGGAAATCATCCCTTGCTGTTATCTTTTACGCAACACCCGTCCGGCCAGTGCGCCGGTTTCCCTGCCCTGACTGACTGCCGCCACTCCGTTGACAAACACGTACTCAATACCTGACGGATGTCGGCAAGGATCGACAAACGAATTGCCTTCCTGAATCTTAGCGGCGTCAAATAGTACCAAATCGGCCTTCGCGCCCAGTGCGATGCGGCCGCGATCCCGCAGCCCCAGCCTACGGGCCGGGCGGCCGGTCATCCGTTCGACAGCCTGCTCCATCGTCAGCAGCTTTTCCTGCCGCACATAGCGCGACAAAATTCGCGCCGTCGACGCATAGGCGCGCGGGTGAGGCTTGCCGATCAAGAGTCCGTCGGTACCGAGCATACCGCGCGGATGTTTGATGATTTGGGCAACATCTTCCTCCGACATGCTGAAGTTCACCATTGAAACCTGCAAATTCTGTTGCAGCAGTAATTCAAACACTACTTCCTGCGGCGAAATTTTCCACTCGTCGGCGATTGCGGTCAGTGATTTACCTTCAAAGACCTTGTTCGGCCCGTTAGTGATGCCGGTCACGATCACACCGTCCCAGCCGGCGGCGGTCGCGATGTTTTCCCAGTCAGGCAGACCCTGCCGCATTTCTGCCGCCAGACGCTCACGCATCACCGGGTCGCGCAGGCGTTCCAGCAATTTTTCCGAACCGCCGGCATGCGCATGCGGCGGCACCAGAATACTCAGCATCGTACTGCCGGCCGGGTAGGGATATTGGTCGAAGGAGGCGTCCAGTCCCTCGTCAATTGCCGCATCAAACAGCTTCAGCATCCGGCCCGCCGTGCCCCAGTTTTCCTTGCCAATCACTTTCAAGTGGGAAATATGGGGAATTACGCCGGTTTTTCGCGCCAGATCAAAAATTTCACCGATCGATTCGACGACCAGACCGCGTTCGTTGCGCACATGCACGACGAAAATTCCTTCGTTGCGGGCGCTGACCGAGGTTAATGCGACCAGTTCGTCAGACGCGGCAAAAATACAGGGCGGATAAATCAATCCTGTTGACAGACCAAACGCGCCCTGATCATAACTCTGCTGCAACAACTCGCACATCCGGTCCAGTTCCGCTGGCGTCAGGGCGCGCTCCTCCATGCCGGCTACGGCAATCCGCAGCGGACCATGGCTGGCCAACGCCGCCAGATTGGTCGCCGTACCGTCTCGCTTTAGCCGTTCCAGGTACTCGCCAAAACTGCGCCAGGTCCAGGCCAGGTCTGGGTCGCCCAGCAACCCGGACACATGTCGCCGGTAAGAATCGATATGCCCGTCGGTCAGCGGCGCCAAGCCCAGGCCATCCTGCCCCAGCAGTTCGGTCGTGATGCCCTGGCAAATCTTCGCTGCGGCCTGCGGGTTGACCAATTGCAACAAATCGGAATGACTGTGCATATCGATGAAACCCGGCGTCAGCGTCAAGCCCCGGGCGTCGATCACACGGGAAAAACTGCCGGTTTCCGCCGGAATCCGGCCAATTTCGCTAATTAAACAATCGCTGACCGCCACATCGGCGACAAACGCTTTTTTACCGGTTCCGTCGACAATCGTGGCGCCCTGGATCAGCAGTCCGCTCATCGCAAACCTCCCAGCGCTACTTTCACCGCAGCCAGCGTCGGTTCGACATAGTTGGGCGCTCCGGCGGCCTTCACCGCCGACTGGATATCTTTCAGGCCATTGCCGGTAACTAGTAGCGCCACGGTTTCATCGGCGGCGATCAGCCCCTGTGCTACTGCTTTGCGGATGCCTGCCACGCCGGCCACGCCGGCCGGTTCGCCAAATACGGCCGCTTTGCGGGCCAGTGTCGTGATTGAAGCGAGAATTTCTGCATCGGGCACGCTGATGAAAGCCCCACCGGACTCGACAATCGCTTTCATCCCTTTTTGGAAATTGCGCGGATGGCCGACAGCGATCGAATCGGCAATCGTGTTGTCTTCGGTCGGTTGCAAAGGTGCACCGGTTCGCCAGGCAGTCAAGAAAGGTTGGCAGCCTTCGGCCTGTACGCCGAGAATCTTCGGCAGCCGCGGCAGGAAGCCGA